>JAKEIJ010000080.1 GCA_022545805.1 Nitrosotalea sp.
AAACTAAAACTCACAAGAGAACAAGCACTAGCCAAAGCAGTTGATGCAGTGCAATATGCAAAGTCACTTGGAATGAAGGTAGAGTTTTCAGCAGAGGATGCAACAAGAACAGAAAGAGATTTCTTAAAAAAAGTTTTCAAAGCAGTGACAGAAGCAGGAGCTGACAGACTAGACATTCCTGATACAGTAGGATATTCCACCCCAGAGTATATTGCAGCAATCACAAAAGACACAATTGATGCAACACACTTGCCTGTAAGTGTCCATTGTCACAATGATTTTGGTCTAGCAGTTGCAAATGCAATATCTGCAATTCAAGCCGGTGCACAATGTGCCCATGTCACAATAAACGGAATCGGAGAGCGAGCAGGCAATGCATCACTAGAGGAACTCGTCATGGGATTACAGTGTCTACAATTTGATAAAAAATATGAAACAAACATCAAGACTCAGCTTCTTTACGAAACATCACGATACATCTCAAAAGTAGTAGGGATACAGGTCCAGCCAAACAAGGCAATAGTTGGAGAGAATGCATTTGGCCACGAATCAGGAATTCACACCCATGGTGTGCTAAGCAATCCATTGACGTATGAGCCAATCAGTCCAGAACTAGTAGGCAGGACAAGATGGTTTCAGGTAGGAAAACATGCAGGAGCACACGGAATATCAGCAATGCTTGAAGAATACGGTATCCAGCCCTCAAAGGAGCAGAGCCATGAGATTTTGGAAAAAGTCAAAAAACTCGGAGACTTGGGCAAGCACGTAACAGATGTTGAGCTATTAGGAATTGCAGGCGAGGTAATGCAACAGCCAGGATTGAAGAGACTTGTTCACCTAGTTGGATTTTCAGTATCAACAGGCATCGGAAATATGCCATATGCATTTGTAAAATTAAACATTGAAGGCAAGGACTTTATCAGTACAGATTATGGAGTTGGTCCAGTAGACGCATCAATTAATGCAATACAGAAAATCACTGGGGAGATATCCAAAGTGAGAATAAAGGACTATAGACTAGATTCAATCTCAGGAGGCTCAGAAGCATTGTGTGAGGTTACAATCAAGGTTGAAGACCCATACGGCAACCAAGCATCTGCAAAATCAGTAGGGGAAGATATTGTTATCACGAGTGTACAGGCAATGATAGATGGCATAAACAGAATCATGCTCAAAAAAATTCTCAAACAAAAAAACCTGGGACAGTAGATGTACAAGATAGCACTCATCACGGGCGATGGCATAGGCCCTGAATTATCGGAATCAGTAATTGATGTACTGGAAACAGTAAACGACAAGATGGGAGTCAAGGTACAAATTACAAAACTACAAGCAGGAGATGCAGCGCTCAAAAAAACAGGCAAAGCATTACCCGATGAAACACTTGAGGTAATAAAAAAATCAGATGCATGCCTCAAGGCACCTGTTGGAGAAAGTGCTGCAGACGTTATTGTGGTATTGCGAAGATTGCTAGACTTGTATGCAAACATCAGACCTGCTAAATCATATCCAAACATGCCTTCACTAAAAGAAAACATCGACATGGTAATCGTCAGAGAAAATACTGAGGACCTTTACACTGGAATGGAGTTTGATGTAGGGGATACCAGCATAGCGTTGCGCTCAATCTCAAAGGGTGCATCTGAGAGAATTGCAAGGCACGCATTTGAAGCAGCAGAGCAGCGAAACGGCAAAAGAAAGGTAACTTGTGTCCACAAGTCAAACGTAATGAGAAAGACAGATGGCTTGTTTGCAAGGACATGCGAGCAAGTATCAAAGGATTACCCAAAGATTGCTTTTGAGCACATGTATGTTGATGCATGCGCCATGAATCTAATAAGACAGCCTGAGGCTTTTGATGTGATTGTTACAACCAATTTGTTTGGTGATATCCTATCAGATGAGGCATCACAAGTGGTAGGAGGATTAGGAATGGCACCTGCTGCAAATATTGGAGATCGGTTTGCTTTATTTGAGCCCGTTCACGGTGCCGCATTTGACATTGAGGGAAAACAAGTTGCAAATCCATCGTCATTTATCTTGTCTGCAAAGATGATGTTTGAATGGCTTGGAATTAAAAATAATGACAAGTCATGCCAGAGTGTTGCAAAAAGTATAGAGAGTGCAGTTTACGGAATTGTCAAAGACGGAATAAAAACCAAAGATATTGGCGGAAACAAGAGCACCAAAGAATTTACTCAAAATGTGATATCTCGCATCACTTGAGATCAGAGACTGGCGGCTCTCGTGACCAGAAGAACATTGCAAGACTGATTGGAATCATTATCATAATTGCTACACCAAGTGAAATCCAATAAAATGTAGGATCTATTCCTTTGATGAACGGGACAGGAAATACTGTATACGCCCAGACAAATGCAATAAACCCAAGCAAGACTTTATTTTTCTTTAAGATCCTCCAGCCAAGCTTTCTTTTTGTGATATAGCATCGCTTGCACCGTGTCCTGTCATCTGTCATGCATGAAGTACAGCAGTGTTTTTCACAAAAGTAACATGTCCTGTCCCCAAATTCCGAGCCGCAAAAATCACACTGTTGCACAAATAATCTGGGTTTTGGTCAAAATTTATCTTTTCTTTATGGGAATAAACGTTCAGGGTCACGAGGATAAAGAACCACTTCTCTGACATTGTCAATTTGTGTTATAACTGCCATCAACCTATCTAACCCCAAGCCCCATCCAGAATGAGGTGGCATTCCCCAATCAAATGCCTTCAAGTGGTCTTCGAATTGTGTAGGATTTAGCTGTTGCTCTACCAGTCTTTCTTTTATCTTGGCAGGATCGTGTAGTCTTCTTCCACCTGATGACAATTCAAGATACCCATATTGGAGGTCAAATGATTTTGAGACAAGCGGGTCATCTTCTTTTGCATGAATGTAAAACGGCTTTAATTTCAGAGGCCAATCAGTCAAAAAGTAAAATCCAGGGTGAATCTCTCCTAGTTTTCTCAGATGCGAGTCAAGCAAGTCATCGCCAAATGCAAGTGGAAGGCCTTGCTTTCCAAGCTCTTCTATTGCCTGCTTGTATGTGACTCTGTCAAAAGGAGTCTTTGGTTTTTTGATTTCAATTCCCAGGCTCTTTTGCTCCTGGATGCACATCTTTTCTACATGCTCATAGACAGATACAACCAATTTTTCTAAAATTTCCATGACGTCAGTGTAATCCATAAATGCAGCTTCAATGTCAACACTTGTGAATTCTGTCAAGTGTCTTACAGTATGAGATTTTTCTGCCCGGTAAAATGATGATATCTCAAATATTCTTTCAAGTCCAAGTGTCAATTGTTCCTTGTACAATTGCGGGCTCTGTGCAAGATATGCCTGCTTGTCAAAATATTTTAGAGAAAATAAATTTGCGCCACCTTCACTTGCGCTACCAATAATTTTTGGAGTGTTTACCTCAAGAAATCCGTTTTCGGTTAATACTTTGCGTATGCAAAGAAGAACATTGTGTCGCATTTTAAAAATCGAGGCGGTCTTTTGATTTCGAAGATCAAGCGCTCTTGCATTTAATCTGTTATCGATTCCACTTTCCAGTCTACCCAGTGGATCTATTGGTAACGGATGAACTGCTCGTGACAGGATTTCAACTTTCTCCGCTTTAATTTCATATGCAAAGTCTCGTGCTTTAGATTCTTGAACTGCACCTGTTACCAGAACTACACTTTGTCTTGTAAGATCCTTTACTTGCAACAAGTTTTCTGGGCCTGCAACTACAATCTGAGACACTCCTGTTACATCTCGCAAAGTAAGAAAGGTAAGTTTTCCAAGTTCTCGCAGGTCTTCAACCCATCCCCCTACCACAACTTTTTGTCCTTTCATTGAAGGACCAAGTGCACCAATATTATGAGTTTTTTTTATATCCATAAGATTTTTCCTTACTTTCTTTCAAATTCCACTACTAGATCTATCTTTCGAAGATCGTGTGCTATTGCAACAACCTTGTCTACATCGATTGGAAAACGAGGTGTCTTTCTCCCAGATACGATGACCTTAGTTTTTTGCATACCCCCTGGAGCCCAGACTTGATTTATTCCAAGTATCTTGATTGGAAAAAATACATCTTCGATTAGTTTCTTGTCATCAGAGTCTTGGTGCACAAGCCAAATCTTTCCATCAAACTCTCCCTGCAGTATTCGGTATAGTTCTCTGCTTTGCCTAATTGTCATGATATCTTGGCTGCCAAGATACAAGACATAATCTCCATGAGAGTGACG
>JAKEIJ010000081.1 GCA_022545805.1 Nitrosotalea sp.
CCTGATCTAGCCACAGATGCTGATACCATAGTAACTTATACGAGTGTAAATGATCCCAACTCTCCAGCTGATGATACAGTCGGAGACAATAATGGAAACATTCTCTTAGAAGTTTGGATTAAGGGATTTAGATTCCAACATTGTATCATAAATGGAGTTACATATGGAGGTCTTGCTGCCACTGGTTTTACACTAACTGAAACTGGGCCCGGTACAGGTGTGTTTAAAGGAATTTTTAAAATGCCTTCTCAAATATGTAATGAAGATAAAACTACTCTGATATCTCCTATAGGTGGTAATGTTCAGGCATGGTATCATGATTTTCGAGATCAATACGGTAGGTCTGTAGTAGTTGGTTCAACAGTAGTAATTCCTACTAAAACTCCATCTACTATACTCCAAAACTCATATGTGCAACAAGTAACAATGCCTTTGGTCTCTGCTTCAACTCAAATTAGTGATCATACTGGTAGACCACTGTTACAAAGCCCGCATGTTGGACAAACGGTAAACTTCAATAGCATGATCTCAAGTAAATATCAAAATTCTCAGAAAATTTCGTACATTGTTCAAATCAAAGATAGTAACAACAAAGTGGTTTTCCTAAAATGGTTAGATAGTAATGTAGTGAATTTTTCTACTACCAACGCAGCAATCAGTTGGGTACCGGTGTTGCCTGGTGCTTATTCTACTGAAATTTACATATGGACTGGAATGGATTCTCTAGTGCCTCTTACAGATCAAAATCAATACAAAATTCAAATTCTACCGTAATTGAATTTTCAAAGGCTAGAAGTTGTACTTGCTTTTGTATGGTGACACCGCACGTAGTTCCTGAACTACATTTTTTAATACATCCACGGTTTGATCTATTTCTTGTTCTGTATTGGTTATTCCTACCGTAAGACGCAAGGAACCTGTGACTTGTTCGTGTGAAAAACCCATTGCTTTTAAAACATGTGATGCCTTCTGTATCTTTACGGAACATGCAGAACCAGTAGATGCTGATATTTTATTTTCATCTAATTTTATTATCAGATCTTCTCCATTTACTCCAAGAAAAGTAAAGTGAGTATTATTAGGGGTCCTCATATCTGGATGGCCATTGAGAGTAGTAGCTGGTATTTCATCTAACACTCTTGTGGTTAATCTTTTGGTTAATCTTTTAAGATAATCTGTATTTTCACTCATGTTATTTTTTGCAAGTTCACATGCCATTCCAAATCCTATGATACTTGCCACATTTTCTGTACCTGATCGAAGTCCATTTTCTTGACCTCCTCCTAATATCAGAGGTGATATCGCTACACCATTTCTGATATATAATGCTCCAACGCCTTTTGGTCCGTTTATCTTGTGTGATGATATTGAAAGTAAATCCACTCCAAGCTCCCTGACATCTATGGGAATTTTTCCTACTGCTTGAACAGCATCAGTATGAAAAATAATGTTTTTCTCTCTTGCAATCCGGACCATTTTCTTTATTGACTGTATTGTTCCAACTTCGTTATTTGCGTACATTATGGTAATTAGACACGTGTCATTTGAAATTTCTTTTTTAAGATCTTCAGGATTTACAAAACCATATTTATCAACTGGAAGAAAAGATATTCTACACCCTTCTTTTTCAAGACGTTTGCATGGTTCTAGTATTGCATCATGTTCTATGGATGATGTTATGATGTGTTTTCCTTTGCTTTTTGACGCTATGCCATAAATTGCAGTATTGTTTGACTCCGTTCCCCCAGACGTTATGAGTATTTCATTGCTGTTTGCATTAATCAAAGACGCAATTCGTTTTCTTGAATTCTGAATGGCTGCATTTGCAAGTCTACCATGTCTATGTATAGAAGAAGGATTTCCATATTGCTCTCTAAAATATGGTATCATCTCTTCTATGACCTTTTCATGAACAGGCGTAGATGCTGCATTGTCTAGATAGATCAATCTGTTATCACATTGAGTTTGCCTGGTCTATAGCCGTTAGGATCTATCTTGAGATCATAAAATTTCAATTCATTCATGTATTTTCGTAGTATAGTCATCTTCGTTTCGTCATCTAACATGTTGATCTCATTTTTGTCTACTTCGATGCTTGCACTGTCTCCAAAATCACGAACTCTTACCTGTCTAACTCCAAAAAGTTGTTTTACCATAATCTCGCTTTTCTCTATTCTCTCAAGTTTTTCTGCAGTAACTGTATTACCCCATGGAATACGTGATGCCAAACATGAGTTAGATGGCTTGTCGTGAATGGAAAGGCCTATTGCTTTTGCAACACTTCTAACATCTGCTTTTGTAAATCCACTCTCTACTAGTGGACTTTGGACTCCATTTTTTTTCAGCGCTACTATTCCGGGTCTATACTCTGTAAGATCATCAAGATTAGTACCGTCTATAATTAAGTTAATTTTTTCTTTTTTTGAAAATTCAAGTAGATGTTCTGCTAATTCTGTTCTACAATGATAGCATCTATTTTGATCATTTTTTACAAAATCAGGATTGTCTAATTCGCTATACTTTATGACTATGTGTCTAATTCCTATTTCCTGACAAACTCTTTTTGCAGATTCCAGCTCTTCCTGGGAGAGTGTCCTATAATCTGCAGTTACAGCAATAGCTTGTTTATCTAATGCTTTTTGAGCCGCATATGCTACTAGAGCACTATCAACTCCTCCTGAAAGAGCTACCAAGACTTTTTCTTTTCCCTGAAACCAATCCACTAGATCTCCTATCTGTTTCATTTTATGTTTAATCTCCGTTTGACCTCATTTGATACTAAATCTGATGTTGTTTTGAATGATAATGATAATACATCTGAAATTGTCTTGATATCATCTGATTCTACTTTGAAATGTTTTACTGTTTCTTCATGTTTTACAATCTTACATCTCACAGTAAAATTTCGCCCCTGCACTAAGATTGGTACTGAAACAATTACTCTCGGAACTAGATAGCGACTAGATGATCTTACTCGGACTCCCAAAGTACCCGTCTCTGAAACTAGTGTATTGATCAAGGTATTTGTAGAAGAAGAATCACATATTATGGAAACAAGATTGGTAGGCCTGCCTTTCTTTGTTATGCCGCCCGTTACAGTGACATCCTTTGCACCATTTGCAATTAATCTGTCAATCATATGTCCTATTGTTTCACCTGATACATCATCAAGGTTTGTTTCAAGAACTTGTATGGTATCTAACTGAAATTCTTCTATTGGTTCACCTTTGACAATTTTTAAAACATTGGGAAATCCGTCAAAATTTTTACTTCCTGCGCCATATCCTATTGATTTTATTTTCATTGTAGGATAAAATTCTGAACATCTATCTACTAAATTTACAAGTAAGCTTGCACCTGTTGGAGTTGTGAGTTCTTCTTTTGCCTGTCCTCCACAAATTGCTATGTCCGAACCGCGAAATATCTCAAGAATTGCGCTTGCAGGATTGGATACTGTTCCATGAGAAAACGTTAGAGTGCCACCACCCACTGCCACTGGAGTTGAAACAATTTCATCTGAAAACAATTTCAAATCGTCTAACGCAATGGCAGAGCCTATGATGTCTATGGCTGTATCAATGCTTGATGCTTCATGAAAGTGTACGGATTCAAGAGGTTCTCCGTGTATATTTGACTCTGCATGAAGTAATGATTTTATGCTTTCTTTTGCAAAAACTTTGGCTTTTTCAGATAATCCTATCTTGTCTGATGTAGATAAGATACATTCTTGAATATCAATTCCTTTTCTCTCATGATAATTCTCACTTGTCTCTAAAACAAGATGTGTTGCTTCTGTTCCGTATTTGACAGTTTTTTCAAAGTTCATCTTTGTGATCTTCGAGCCCTTGAGAAATTCTTCAACTGAATATGAACCATCTGTAATTTTGGACTTGTTTGCACCCATGTTGACTAGTGAAGAAAGTAGCATATCTCCTGAAATGCCAGCTATCTGTGCATCAATTACAAGTACCATAATTTTCTAAACATACTAGAATGCATATAAATTGTAATTTGATTCATAATCTGATTACTAGATCATCATCACTGTGAGTCTAGTATAGACAGTCAAGTTTAATTAGAGATTACATTGAGGGCCTTTTATGATTACAATCATCGGTTCAGGAAAAGTAGGAGGGGCTGCAGCTCTATTCACAGCTCTTAGAAAAGTCACAGACGAAATATTGCTATTAGATGTAGTACAAGGCCTGCCGCAGGGAGAGGCTATGGACATAAACCACATGTTGGCAGAAAAAGGAATTGATGTAAACGTTAGGGGATCAAATGATTATTCTGAAATGAAGGGCTCTGACATTGTAGTTGTAGTAGCTGGTTCTGGAAGAAAACCTGGTATGACAAGAATGGACCTATTGAAGATAAACGCGTCCATAGTCAAGGGCGTTGTAGAAAACATTCAGAAATTTGCTAAAGATGCTATGATAATTCCTGTGACCAATCCATTAGACCCGATGGCATACCTTACGTACAAAGTTTCAGGATTCCAAAAGAACCGAGTATTTGGAATGGGTGGCATGCTTGACTTGTCACGTTTTACACAATTCATTCATGAATCTACTGGTTATTCTAGGAACTCCATACGCGGTCTTGTTATAGGTGAGCATGGCGAGAACATGTTGCCGCTACCACGATTCTCTACAGTTTCAGGAATACCATTATCTTCAATATTACAAAAAGAGAAAATCGAGGAAATTGTACAGGGTACAAGACAGGTTGCAGCAAAGGTAATTGAACTTAAGGGTGCCACAGTTCATGCACCAGGCAATGCAATATCTACTATTGTGGAGGCAGTATTGAACGACACAAAACAAGTCATTCCTGTTGCAACATATCTGGACGGGGAATATGGGTATTCTGACGTATCAATCGGTGTTCCTGCAGTTATTGGCAAAAATGGCGTTGAAAAAATAATAGAGTTAGAACTAGATTCAAATGAAAAAGAGTGGTTCAAAAAGGGAGTAGAAAGCGTCAAAAACGCCATTTCAAATCTTGAATACTAATTAAATTTTTAACACACTCTAATTATCAAATAGTGTTGGATCTTACCGAAATATTGGAATCACTTGATCTTGGAAAGATAAGCGTATCCAAAGCCAAGAAATTGCTTTCTCTTTACTCTGTTGAAAAAATCGAAGATTTTGCCAAGATTGATGTTAGTAGAAAACTACGACGTGGTATTCCTGAAGTCGTATTTGCTGAAAAAAAAGAACTTTCCGATCTTAAAAAAATAATCGTTACACTTACATCTAAAGCAGATTCTGTTATTCTCTCTAGGATAAACAAAGATCATTACAAGAAAATATTGGTATTTTCTCAAAAAAATAAATTGAAAATATACACTGGAAAGAATACTACCACCATATTATACTCTAAAAAATTAGGTTCTACAGGAGGAAAGGTGGGTATAATGACAGCAGGAACTTCTGATATTGGAGTAGCTGAAGAAGCAAGATTGGTATGCGAATCTATGGGGTGCAAATGTGTCTGTAGTTATGATATTGGAATCGCTGGGATTCACAGACTTTTTCCAGTAATTAAGAAAGTTATACGTGAAGAGGTTGATGTAATTATAGTGGTTGCTGGCATGGAAGGTGCACTTGCATCAGTAGTTTCATCTTTGGTGGATATACCAGTAATTGGAGTACCATCATCAGTTGGATATGGTTATGGGGAAAAAGGAGTTGCTGCACTTGCATCCATGTTACAAAGTTGTACTCTTGGACTTTCTGTTGTTAATATTGACAATGGAATAGGTGCAGGTGCATTTGCAGCCAATGTTGCAAATAGAAGTGTGCGAAAGAAAATTAGGTCTTAATAATTCCAAGACTTCCTAACTCTGATCCTATTCCATATCCTATGAGCGCAATACCCGTTCCAAGCCCTGCCATTTCTAATCCTCCTCGCAACATGCTGATATTAGCAATCCTTGACTTTATTGCTCCTATTATGAAAGATGCAGAAAGGCTAACTCCAATTGCTACAAAAAGTGGAACATATCCGCTCAAAAAGAAATATGGAATGATTGGCAGTATTCCTCCTACTAGAAAAGCGTCAAACATTCGAAATGCACTCTTTAGAGGACTTCCAACTATCTCTAAATTCAATTTGAGTTCTTCTGTAAGCATTGTGTCTAACCAAACTTTCTTGTCTGATGTTATTTTGTTTACAATTTTTTCTAAATCTTGACCCGTGAATCCTTTTGCTTTGTATACGTCTTCTATTTCTCTTCTTTCTGCTTCTGGAACATTATCCATCTCCCATCTTTCACGTTTAATTTCTGAATCCAAAATCTGTCTTTGTGATTTTACAGCAAGATAATTTTGAACTGCCATCGCTTTTGCTCCTGTAAACATTGCAACAATGGCTGCAAGTATGATTATGTTGGATGATACTTCTGCTCCTCCAACACCAGCAACAAGTCCTAATGAAGTGTTTATGCCATCACCGAATCCAAATACGAAATCTCTTATCGAACTACTCTCTTTTTGATGTGCTTCAATATGTCGTGGTTCTATTCCGCTCACTGTATCTAGTATATGTCACCGATTTATATGTCAAAAGTAAAAATTTTCAAAAGTGTGATAAGGTAAACGATTTATATCATAGTAGAAAGAACTCGAAGAAAGGAATGGCAGGAAGGAGAATAGTTCTAACTGCAGATCGTAGCCTTATGACTAACTATAGAGGTAATTTCCTTTATGGTTTTATAGCATGTGGTCCTTACGAAGTAGTCCCTGAATGGGTCTTTGACAAAGTATTTTGTCCTCCAGTTGAGACTGACCAAATAACTGGTGAAGCCAAAGTTGCTCAAGTGGGATTACGTAGGGTTGAATCTGCACTATTACAAGGTTACAAAAGAGAAGATGTGTTTATTGCAAATCCTGATTATCTTGAAAAATGCATTGGTCCTGACACTAAAGTAGTTGGAATAAATGTAATGGATCCACTTGGAATGGCTCCAGTAACTACTACAATGTCCCCCGAAAAACTCTCCTACGTTGCAATGAAGTTCAAGAGAATGTGTGCTAAAATAATTCAATTAAAGAAGAAGTACAACTTTCATGTTGTAGTTGGTGGTAACGGTGCATGGGAACTTGCAAAAACTGATAGAATGAAAATTCATGGAATTGATACTGTTGTTGTAGGCGAAGCAGATGAATTAGCTTTAGATCTTTTCCACGATCTTGAAAAGGGCGATGCACCAGAATTAATGCATTGTTTTGTTAAAAATATTCAAAACATTCCGATGATCCAAGGGCCTACTGTTAACTCTCTAATTGAGGCAATGCGAGGATGTGGAAGAGGCTGTGACTTTTGTGATGTAAATAAAAGATCTAAAAAAGATTTGCCGTTAGAACGATTGCAACAAGAAGCAAAAATGAATCTAAATTATGGCTTTGATTCTATCTGGTTACATTCTGATGAAATGCTTCTCTATGGATGCGATAATCGTAATTTCCAACCAAACTATGATGCTATAATTGAATTGTGGAAAGGTTTGAAATCTTTGGGTGCTAGATTTGTTGGAACTACTCACATGACATTTTCAGCTGTATGTGCTGATCCTAAACTCTTGCATGACATGTCTGCAGTGAACGGTATGAGTAATGAAAAATGGCTTGCTACAAACCTAGGAATTGAAACTGTTGCACCAAGAATGGTTAAGAAACATCTTGGTGTGAAAACAAAACCATTTTCAACCGAGGAATGGGGTTGGGTTGTCCGAGAAGGTGCTAGGATATTAAATGAGAATCATTGGTTCCCAGCAGCAACTATCATAATTGGTTGGCCAGACGAGACGCCTGATGAAACTCAATACACCATAGATTTGATTGAGGATTTCAAACAAACAAGAATGCGTGGTCTTGTTGCTCCCTTGTTGTATCAAGACTTTAATGAAAAGAATTCGATGCACTTTGGTAATCTCAATGAGGCCCAGTTTACATTATTCTGGAAATCTTGGGAACACAATCTACGAGTCATTAATGACATCATACCTATAATTATCCGAAACAAGACTTTTGGCCCTCCAATGAAACTTGTCATGTATGGCATGATCAAAGCCGGAACATGGGCAATAATGCGGTATCTTAGAGGCTTGTCTAAGGACTTGTTCAATGGTACACTTCCAGAAGATATAATGGAAAAATACACTAGAAGCAGATCCGTAAATGCTCCTTCTTACACTAGATAGATTTTTTCTCTAATATTCTAATCGCTGCATCTGCAATGGTGTTTGATTTAGGGGTCAGGACTACAAAATAGATCTTGTCTGATCTTTCGGCAGTTTCTACACTCTTGAATTTTTTTAGATTCATATCAAACTCTAATAATTTTCCATCAAGTTTTCCTTTTACATATATCATCAAATATGAATTTCCTGAAGCCGGGGTCAGCGGTATTATTGAAAAAATATATCCTTTGTACGAATTTATTGGTAATATATTTTTCATTGGCGGGGCCATTGTGGACATGGCAATAAATATGTCCTCCGTAGAATCAAATTCCTCAAATTCAAAATCCATTATTTATCTTTCATTGGTCTTGTATAATAATCTATAATCTACGTATATGTAAATTAAAATCTGTGCTAGCATTTTTTGGTTGTAATTCTAATTGATTTACTTGTAGAATTGTATTCTTCTGTGATTTGAAATATTTATGAATGGAGAAATAAATCTGTCCTAGTATTTTGGCATAAATCTTAGTCCAGTCTTTGCTGACACTGCAATTATTGATATTATTGCAATTGCAAGTACTAGAGCTGCGATTGGGCCAAACTCTGGAACTATGATTGTACCTACTATGTCAATCTTAGTGTCTCCATTGCTGAATGGAATACTTAGTATTCTTACATTCTGATTTTTGGTCTCACTGAACTGTGTGATGTGTTTACCGTTTACTGTAACTATGAAATTGTCATCTTCTAATCCAGCTGTATTCACTGTTGCTCCTGTCAAGTTTGCATCAGGATTTGGAGGTGGAGGTATCTTTGCATCGATCATGCTTCTAGGTAGTGTGAGTGTGATAGAACCATCTGAGTTTGTATTTAGTGTAATCTCAAGTGTGTACTGTTGTGGTAGAATGCTCATGCTGCTTACAATACCTCCTTTTATGATGTATGGTATGTTGTAAGTCTGACCTGCTGCTTGTAAGGAATATGTACTGTTAATTGCCTTGGTAACTGTGGAACTTCCATCTCCACCATTGTAGTGGAATGTAGCATTTGTATTTGTATATGGTCCATACTGGGCTATTATGGTATAATTACCAGCCTCTTTCCAAAGTGGACCTGTAGCTAGAATTGTCTTGGTAAAACTTCCATCTGAAGATGGAAGCAACTGTGCTACTGAAATTAGATTCTTTAATGAATTGAAAACTCTTAATGTTACAGCAGTTGCATTTTCGGGCTCTCTCACATGTCCCGTCATCACAATAGTGTCACCTTGATTATAGGTTGGCAAATCTGTCTTGATGCTTAATGGTGATAAAGTGGATAAGCTGATAGTTTGATTATCCCCATGTAAAATATCATAAGCGGTTGTTGTATTTCCTTTGGGATTAGTTACAGGTGTTTGTGCATAAGCTGGTACTGTAATTATCGCAATACTTGCTGTGATTATTAATAATAAATAAAAGATACTTGATCTTTTCATACTTGCTAGCCAATACTCAAGGATCTTGAGTATTTATGTATTGATAAAAGAAAATTTGACTTGTAGTTCTAGTATTTTGGCATAAATCTTAGTCCAGTCTTTGCTGACACTGCAATTATTGATATTATTGCAATTGCAAGTACTAGAGCTGCGATTGGGCCAAACTCTGGAACTATCTGTGTACCGATTATCTCGATGTCTTGATCTCCTTGCAGGAATTGAACTGTTATATTTCTAAAATCATTGTCTGCAGACTCGCTTTGTGGTTTGACTTCTGCCCCGTCAATTAAAATGATAAATGCATCATCTTGATTTGAATTTGGCTGTTTTGCATCTATTAATGCTCTTGGTAATTGTAGTGAAATTGTACCATCACTTGTAGAGTTTACTGAAACAATGACGGACAAACTCTGTGCGTCTATTGTCATGGTCTTTACGGTACCTCCAGTTATGGTATAGTTGACATTGAAAGTCTGTTGACTACTAGGGTCTTTAAGTTGAAATACGTTGCTGGTTGTGGTGGGTGTACTCTGAAAAGTAAAAGTAGTTTGAGCTGTTACATTTGGTGGTCCATATTGTACCTTGACCGTATAACTTCCATTTAATTTCCAATATGGTCCTGCGGCTTTGGTAGAATAGGTGTATTTTCCATCTTGCGATACATCAATCTGGTCTATTTTAGCAACATTGTTCTGTGGATCGAGAATTTCAATGGATAGCGGAGTTCCACTAACTACTGCTTGTACTTGGCCTGAAATTACAATCGTATCACCTAATGTGTATGATGATCTATCAATACTTGTTGTAACTAGTGCAGCTGTGGGCGGGGAGGATGACGGTGTAGCACTTTGTGCGAAAATGGGGATAGATAATGCGGAAAAGGATAAAACCAATATCATGAAAATGGACGTGTAACGCATATCGGAGTTGTCTTTCCGTTGTATATTTCCTTTACTATGTCAGTATTAAAAAATGAAAAAGTAGAGCGTCCTAGTATTTTGGCATAAATCTTAGTCCAGTCTTTGCTGACACTGCAATTATTGATATTATTGCAATTGCAAGTACTAGAGCTGCGATTGGGCCAAACTC
>JAKEIJ010000082.1 GCA_022545805.1 Nitrosotalea sp.
AAACGAGATACTCAGAAAATTATACGGTAATGCTGGCAAAGTCATAACAAAATCAATTACAACACAACTAGAGGAATTCAACCAGCACAAGCCAATTAAGAGATTTTTGGAAGTCATATGCAATTAAACTCGTGTTAATGTCTGTTTTCTAAGATTGAATCTATATAGTAATTCATAGGGGATCATGTCAATCATGTTTAATCAAAGATGATCAATCTGATCGAAAAATATTTTGATCATTTAGATATAGCAATTTACCTTAACAATGACATGTTGCAAATAAATCAATACGATGTATCAAAGGCGCTGGTAATCTTAGCCATGGAAAAATCATTTGTTCAAGTAGGAGGTTCAATAGTACTAGATGTTGTCAGTGGTAAGATATTTGAAAAATATCAATGCCACATACCTGACTGTTATGAGCATCCAGAATACCTAAACTCGGTACTTGTAAACATGCCCATTTCCACGCACCATACGATTGTACGACTCATTAGAAATCAACTGACAGAGTTTTCTTACAAGAAAGAAATCCGATACTTTCTAGAAAAGTTGAATCATGGTCTAAATTTGAGTTTCAATGCCATTACATAGCAAATTACCATCCTAGTGTTCAATAACACAAGCCGCAAACCACAACTATAGCACGCATTTCTCGCACTCAAGTCAGTAGATTTGAGTTTTAAGATCTACACATAAACAAAAAACAATATACAGCCATTCCAATTAGTGCATTTAATGAAAGTATTCAACGGCAAGACTGCTGCAGACGATTACATGTCAAGTCATACATTGACTTTTTCCACACCAGAGCTTACACTAACTAGATTTGCATTTTGGCTAGGCGATATGGTACCTGATCCAAAAAACCCAGGTCAACAGATACCTCGAATAATGAATTTTGTAGAGGAGAAAGATTTTGCTCCAACACCTCTGGTAGATGATGATACATTTGTGCCAACAGGCGCGATGAAAACAATGGGAGGTCTATATGGTAGTGTGAACACTTCAACTGAAGCAAACTCAAAATTTTGTCCAGAGTGTGGCTCAAAATTATCGTTAGTTGCAAAATTCTGCACCGAATGCGGTGCAAACCAAGACTAACAATATCAGAATTTTTTAGATTTTATTTCCACATTTAGAACAGAATTTAGCATTAGCCTTTAGAGCAGAACCACAAGAATTACAGACAGGACCGCTTGAGCTTTGTTTTGGTAAAAGGGATGGATCTGGTCTTGGAAGTTCACCAGGCGATGAAAAAGCTGCAGCAGCTGATATGATTGATGGAGGCTGGCCAGGACCTGGCAAAGTAGATACGGATACATGAGATGTTTGAGGTCCCATTCCCGGAGGCATTGGACTTGCCATGGTAGAGCCACCAGCTGCACGTCCACCTGCTATCTTATCAAGTGATTTTTTCAACTCAAAGATTACCTTAACAGACAAAAATTCTAGTGAAGAGTACGATACGACGTAATCTCCAAGTTTCTCAAAGAATTCCTTGTCTGAGAGTTTTCCTTGCTTGTACATTGTATTAGCATCAAGAAATGATTCATAGTATCCTTGGGTGTCATTTAGTAAATTTTGTAGCTTGTCAAATAGAAGGTTTAGTGTATCAATATCTCCAAATGACATGTGGGTTGTTTCCTTGACCGGTTATTAATTATTTTAGATCTAAAAAAGAAGAAATGAGGTTTAGACTTTTGAAAGAGCATTGTCTATCATATTCTTGTAAGAACCCTTTGATGCAGCACCCACTTGTTGTGCTACAACTTGGCCCTTGTTGAATAATGCGAGTGTTGGTATGCTAAAGACATTGTACTTTGATGCAAGTTCGTTGTTTTCATCAACATTAACCTTGACAAAGTTGATCTTTCCTGCATATTCACCGGCTAGCTCCTCTATTACAGGACCTACCATCCTGCATGGGCCACACCATTCAGCCCAAAAATCTACGAACACAGGAATTTGAGAAGATATGACCTCTTTTTCCCAGTTCTGTGAATTTACAGGTTTTGCTTTATCCATACACTATAAAGTTCTGAATCCCTAAATATATTGAACGGTTTTCTACCAGCGACTCCGCAAGCCGTAATAGTTTCTATCGCCAGATCTTCTGCGATCGTCTCTTCTATCATCGCGCCTTCCATAACCGCCACCACCTGATCTGCCGTAACCTCCTCCTGATCTACCATAACCACCACCTGATCTTCCAAAGCTTCTTCTGTGACTTACTTCTCTCTTTAGTGGATCTGGAATGTTTACTGCGATTCCTAGTTCTTTGTTTAGATCTTTCATCTGGACCTTGGTTTGACTAGATATTGCCTTGAAATCACCAATTGAAGAATAAGATACTAGTGTGATTGCTCTGCCTTTTTCTCCTGCACGTGCAGTTCTTCCAATTCTGTGGAAGTATACCATGTCTTGGTTTGGAACATCATAATTTATCACCAATGCAACTTTGGGTACATCGATACCTCTTGCTGCCACATCAGTTGCTACCAAAATGTCTGCCTTGCCTTTCTTGAACATGTACATTGCCTTGTCTCTTCTAAATTGAGACATGTCTCCTTGGATTGATACTACGTTGAATCTGCCCTGTTCTAGTTCATGTGCAACTCTTCTTGTTCTATCTTTTGTAGAACAAAATACTATTGCCTGACCTGCTCCGTTTTCTTTGATAAATTTGAATAGATAATCTGTCTTTTCCCTATCTTTTATTACAAGAAATGCCTGTTCAATTCCCTCTCCACTGAGATCATCTGAATCGATGAATATTTTTTGTGGATTTTTCATGTATTTTTCTGCAAGCATCAGGATTGCGGCTGGCATGGTAGCAGAAAATAGTGCGTTGATGTGATCTTCGGGTACCAAGTCCAAGATGAATTTAATATCTTCAATGAATCCCATGTCAAGCATTGTATCTGCTTCATCAAGTATGACCCACTTTACTTTCTGTAGTTTTATGGAACCACGTTTGATGTGATCAATGAGTCGTCCTGGTGTTGCAACTACAATTTCTACTCCCCTATGAAGTTCTTGCAGTTGCACATTCATGCTTTGACCGCCATAGATTGTTACACTTCGTATTCCAGAATGTCTTGAGAATTTTACAATCTCATCAGATATCTGTACTGCAAGCTCTCTAGTGGGAGCAATGATTAGTGCTTGTACTCCGCCTTTTGGTATAACATTTTGAATTATTGGAAGTGAAAATGCGGCTGTCTTTCCTGTTCCAGTATGTGCTTGACCGATGACATCCTGTCCTGAAAGAAGTACTGGAATTGCTCCTGCTTGAATAGGAAACGGTTCACGAAAACCCATTTCATTAAGTGCAGTGAGTATTGTATCCTTTAGTCCTAGTTCTTCAAATTTTGTCAAATTTATTCATCATCTTTTTATTGAAACGACAGAGAAAAGTTCGATCACCTATTTCCGTCAATTTTTGTTTAGTGTAGCCTTCTGGCTCTAATAACTCTTTCCAAAATATTGAAAAAATTTCGGTTATTTTTGGAAATTGTATAATCTCTTGCTCTGATATGTGGCATAGATTTGACCCATCAAAATGATATACATAATTATCTGAGATTTATGTGATAATAACATGAGCAGTGATCTTAGATTAAAGAAACTTAGAGGATCTGGAGGTTTTATCATGGCTACAGTAACTGATGATCAACAGCGAAAAGGAAATCTTGGGGGACCAGACTTGTTTCTTGCCCCAGTAGGACGTCTTGACTCTGAAAAGATTTCCAAGCATTATTGCAATACATGTGAGAAAGAATACGAGGGAAGCCCAAAGATTGAATATGAAAATCCTAATGAAATAGTGGCAGAAAATCTTGTTCTTTTGGAAAAGGGACAATACATCTGTACTACATGCGGTTCCATTCTTGCAGAATATAGAAACTTTAGCAAGCCAGATGAAGCAGCATCAGTTGGAGCTGCAATACCTGTTACCAATACAAATGTTTCAACACCACAACCAGCTCAAAGT
>JAKEIJ010000083.1 GCA_022545805.1 Nitrosotalea sp.
ACATTGACTGTTCGTTTGAAAAAGATCTTACAATAGAAGAAGTACACGACATTGTTTCGAACATAGAAAATAAAATCAAGGCCCAGATAAAAAATGCCATAGTTACAATACATCCGGAACCAAACTAAATGAAACAACACGATGCGATAAAATTTCTTAGAAAAGATCCTGTGCTTGGCGATATCATTGATGTAGTTGGCGAGTTTCAGTTAAAGAAAAAAAGTCAGCATTTTGCAGTGCTTGTAGAATCAATAATTTCCCAGCAACTTGCAACAGGTGCTGCAGATGCAATCTTCAAGAGATTCAAGGGATTGTATCAAAAATTTCCAACAGCATCTGAAGTTCTTGCCACAAGAAGATCCAAACTCCGTACAGTTGGCTTGTCTGGCATGAAGGTGGATTACCTAAAGGACTTGGCAAAACATGTGGAGACTGGAAAACTGGATATGAAAGCAATCTCAAAGATGGGTGATGAGGAGGTGATAGCTCAGCTAACCCAGGTCAAGGGGATTGGAAGATGGACAGCTGAGATGTTTTTGATCTTCTCGCTTGGAAGAATGGATGTGTTTCCAGTGGGAGACCTTGGCTTGCGAAGAGGTGTACAGATTGCATTTTCACTAAAAGAGATGCCAAAGCCCAAGGAGACTGAAAAGTTTGGAGACAGATGGAGGCCATACAGAAGCGTTGCAACATGGTACCTATGGAAGAGTCTTCAAAAGTTTGACAAGATTGGATGAGTAGATTTTCCCGTATGGAATATCCTAAAACACTATGGGAAAGTTGGTATACGATTTATAAGATCATTTTGCCCAACAAGCTCTGAAGGCAAAAATGGAACAAAATATTGACAGTAATTTACTTGAGCGTTTTGAGAAAGAGATCTGGAGCAAGATTCCCCATCTAGAAAATAAAGATGGTAAAGTGGTCAACGCAACACCACTTGTAGATATTACACAAGATTTGAAGGAATGTGCAAAAAAAGAATTTAACATTAATCTAGATGATAAAGATCTGAAAATTTTTGGCAAGTATGATTCTAACTTGCTTGCAGGTTCCATCAAGGTAAGACCTGCAGTAAACATAATCCATGATGCTATTGCCACAGGAAAACTCAAAAGCGGACAGACAATATTCGAAGCTACTTCAGGTAACTTTGGAATTGCACTAGGACAACTAACCAAGATCGGACTCGATGTAGTTGCCCTTGTCTCACGAAAACTCCAAGACGGGGTATTTGAGGAACTACGAAATGAAAAAATTCGAATCATAAATCTTGACATGGATATCTGTCCAGCTCCTGGAATGAAAGAGAGTCCAAATGTTTTGGCTGCAAGAGCAACTGCTGCAAACATCAGATCACAATTATCTGAGCTTGGGTTTGACCCAACTATTTTCGATGGTGCAATAACTGAAGCACAAGAACTGTTGGCAAAACAAGACATCATCAATTTAGCAAAGCTTCTTGCAAAGGTCTACAACTGCTACTGTCCAGAGCAATACGATAACCAATCAAACATTGAAGCGCATAGAACTGTAACTGCAGCAGAGATTGATCAACAATTACATGACAAGGGACTTACTCTTGATAACTTTAGAATTGTTTGTACATTCGGTACTGGTGGAACATCTGGCGGTCTTAGTAGATATGTATCAGAAAAATACGGCAAGAAAGCAGTGCATGTAGTATTTCCAATTGCGGCTCAAGATGTTGCAGGAATTAGGACAAAGAGCAAGGCTGAAGGACTCAAGTTTTACGAACCACAGCAATATGCAGGGCAGCATGAAGTAGACTTTGTACAGGCAAAGCGTTTGCTGAAATTCTTTGTAGACAAGGGTCATGACATGGGTGAGAGCAGCGCACTTGCACTATACGCAGTGATGCAGATGGCAAACTTTGGCGGTGTCGGAGGAAACTTTATTGTCATAGTTGCTGATGGAATCCAAAAATACAAAAAGAATCTTGAATCGATGGCAAAGAAAGAGAGCCGTAGCGAGGTTTCATTAGAAGAAGCTGTCTCAAGCGTAGGCGACTATGACAAGGTAATCTGGATACACCCACAGTATACTCCGCGTGAGGAAGGAATAGAGCTACTTGCAAAAACTCTGGGCATTGACAAGAGCAAGATAATTGTACCAAAGGCAAGAGAGGTGGAGCGATTGTTAATGGCACAACAAATTCCTGACAATCTGAACAAAGCTCTTGAAGGGTCTCACAAATCATTACTTGTGTGCATGGCAGGATTCACTTCTCTAAATGCTGTTCAAGTTTTTGGGAAGAAAGGTATTGCAACTGAAAGTTTGACTGGCGGAATATCAGGATTATCTCAGAAAAAGGGAAAACAAATTTCTGAATTGATCAAAGTCGCTACTGAATAATACGCATTTTGTAATTATCAATTTAAAAAATTTTAATTAAAAATATAACATGTTATCACCTTGAACACACCAGAGATCAAAACAAGGAATTAAGTAACGTAGCTTTTGAATGATAAATCATACGGAATCAAATGACTATTCTTGAACATTTTCCAGAGGGATACAAACCAAGAGAAATACAAAAAGAGATCTTGCAAGGAATAGAAGAAAAGATCAAGTCAGGATACAAGACAATTATTTTATCTGCACCAACTGGAGTTGGAAAATCGCTTATTGCCGCAACTCTTGCAAGATATTTTGGTAGCTCGTTTATAGTAACTGCTTCCAAGCAATTACAGGACCAGTACTCCAAGGACCTAAAGTTTCTCATGCCAGTAAAGGGCAAGTCAAATTTTGCCTGCCTCAAGCTGATGGACCAGGAATCACTTCTCAAATCAGACACAAAAGGTGCAATTCAGAGAGGCCTCACTTGTGAGAAAGGTGTCTGTGAGGAGACAACAATGAAGAATGGCAAAAAAGTCAAAGAATCCTGCCAGTTCAAGCCAAAACTTGGAGAGCCTCATGATGACACCAAGGACTCGTGTTACTACTATGAACAAAAATATCGTGCACTGACCTCGCCTCACTCAATCTGGAATTATGCAGCATATTTTCAGCTGATGAAGTTCAACAAAAAGGCATATGCAGAATATGTTTCAAAACCGATTGCAGTTTTTGATGAAGCACACAAGGTAGAAGATCAAATCATACAATTCATTGGAGTTGACATTTACAGCACATATCTTTCTGAATGTCACATTGATGAAAAGCCATACGATCTATCAGAGATGAACATGGTAGCAAAATTGTTAGATGATTTGGCAAGATCATATTCAGAGCAGATCAAGGAACTGCTTGACAGCAGGGTGTTTATTCTAAACCCTGACTATACATTGCTTGCAAAATTAGAATCAAGATATGAAAAGATGGCAAATGCTCATGCAGAGTTGTTCATAAACAAAAGTAATTTCGTTGTAAATGATCCATTCAACGATGAGCGAGGAAATTTCAGATCAATTTCAGTCAAGCCACTTGATATTTCAAAATATGTCAAGACCTTCTTTGATATGGAAAATCAAGTTTTCATGTCAGCAACAATAGACAAGGATAGCTTTTGTGAAAATACAGGGCTTGATCCAGACAAGGTTGGATTTGTGGACACACCAAGATCTCCGTTTTCTCCAGACAGTAGAAGAATTAATTTTCTTAATACAAGAAAACTCAGCTACTCTTCAAGTAGAGATGACGAGCTAGCAGTAATTAAAAAAATTGATGACATCATGACGCAACACAGTACCGAGAGAGGACTGATACTTACTTCATCAGAGAAGAAATGTGTTGACATACGAAACAACCTATCTGAGAAAAATAGGCAACGAATCAGGATATGTCACAGCAGAAATGAGAACGGCATGACCCAGGATGAGGTGCTGCAAGAGCATGCCTTTGATGAGGACGGAGTATTGTTGTCATCGTCATTGTGGGAGGGAGTAGATCTAAAAGACGACCTGTCAAGATTTCAGATAATAGCAAAGGTACCATACCCAAACCTAAGCGAAAAGCGAACAAAAGACAAGATGAAAAGATTTCCTTTGTGGTACAAGTCACAGACACTGACAAAACTTCTACAAGGCTTTGGAAGATCAATTAGAAGCGAGAATGACTGGGCAGTCACATATGTTCTGGACTCTGCTGCAAGTGATCTCTTGCTTCAATCAAAATTTATGATTCCAAGAGCATACCAAGATGTGTTGGGATTTCCAAGCTACAACGGTACCATGAAATCTACATTATAAGAAAATTTTTCTTTTCAAAAAAAGCACTTATGGGAAATTAATTTGCAACTGTCTGTACTGATTTGTCAGGTAGGTCAGTCAATGTGAAGACAAATCTAGAACCTTCGAATTCTGTTGTTCCTTCTCTTTCCCAGTTTATTTTGTAAGATTTGATCAGGTGTCCACCCACTATTGATATTGTCTTTGGCACATCTTCGAAGAGCTTCTCTACCTTTGCCTTGTCCCTTGTCATGAGTAACGATCTTCGTCTCTTCATGAGGTACTTGATTGCGACATTTTTGTGCATATGTCCTTCTACCTCAATCTTCTCGTTGCCAAGATCAATAGTGAATTTTCGCTTTCCCATGAGCCTAGATACGATCGTAATTCTACAAAAAATAGGCTTGACAACTTGACATTAGTAAGTAGATTGGAAATTATGACAAAATTTGCTCTCATGTATACATCATGAGACGTTACCTCTTTCGTGCAATCTTCCAGGCGTTCTGTATATTCTCCATTCCAATATGTGAATAAAACGAGTCTGCCTCTGGTGCAGATAACAAAAGTATCATGACTTGATTACCTAGTGTTTTTTGTGCTGCCTTGAGCAGTTTTTTTCCAATTCCAAGGTGTTGGTATTTTTTGTCAACTGCCAGATCAGATACATAGCAACAATAACTAAAATCAGTTACAGCACGTAGTATTCCAACCAGATTTTTTCCATCATTTGCACAGATTATCAGATTTGCGTTTTTTATCATACGTTTTATTCTTGGGATATCTTTTGCAGGTCGTTTTATGCCTGAATTTACAAATAATTCAGACACTTGTCTTGGTTTCAAATCAGGATTAATCAGATACGATATTTTCATGGATTGTAGTGATTATTTGTGCAATTCAACTATTTTTGTACAATGGTGGGGCCGGCCGGACTTGAACCGGCGACCTCTAGCACCCCAGGCTAGCATCATAACCAAGCTAGACTACGGCCCCTCGAGGTGTTGGCTACTATTGAAATTATTAAATTGTAGGATTGAATTTTGTGTCAAGAAATTTGTGTTTGAAAATCTAGAGCCACTTTTTCAGTCTATCTTGTTCAAACTTTTCTTTTTCTACAAAATGTTCTGTTGATGAAGTTTGTAGTTGTGTAAGAGGATCTGGAGTTGCAAACATGTCAACTTGAATATATCCTGCAGTTCCCTTGCCAGTCTCAAGAAAACATCCACCTTTTCCATCAAATACTGCGTTTTCAAGTTCGTGTTTTATTTGTGAAATAATATTTCTTGCAACAGCTATGCCTTCAGCTTCTGCAAATATTCCTGCCTTTGGTACTGCTATCTTGTCTGTGACCATTATTTGGTTGACATCACCTATTGCGTACACACGATCATATTTTGTCTTGCAGGTCTTGTCAACTGCGATAAATTTTCCACTTTCTGCAAAACCAGCTTCTACTACAACAGATGGAGCCTTGTGTGGAGGAACAGAGATTAAAATGTCAAAGTTTGCTTCTCCTTCTTCGAATTTTATTTTGTTTGGTTCTACTGCAACTGTTTTATGGTTTCCGTGAAACTCTATCTTTTTTGATTTTAGAATTTGAAATATTTCTTCACTTACCTGTGGACCACCTGCTGGAAGAGTGATAGGTGTTGGACTGAAAAAATCCATCTGGACAGAATCGCTTGCCCCTGTCTCCTCAAGTACTGTCCTTATGAGAAGTGCTGCCTCAAATGGAGCTGGAGGACACTTGTATGGCAGACCGGTGATTGCCATTGCGATCTTACCAGATTTCACTCGCCTTATTGTGTCCCTGATTTTTGGAACATCGTTGATGTCATAAAGAATAAAGCCATTTTCTTTCAGTCCTGGAATTTTCTCAGGTGCAAGCTCTACACCCAGTGCTATTATTAGAAAATCATAATGGAACTGTCTGTATCTTGTTCTAACAGCTTTGTTTACAGGATCTATCTTTAGCACATCTTCGTTTACAAATTCAATTCCTTTCTTTGTGACAGTCTCTATTGGTCTTTTAGAAAGTTCAAACTCTCGTGTTCCGTTGATTATCCAGAGCTTGACCAGGTCCATCATGAACCAATCTTTTTTATCAATTATTGTAATTCGGGTATCCTGAGTAAGATTCTCTCTGAGTTCGTTTGCAGCAGCAAGTCCACCAAAACCTCCGCCTAAAATTACAATGTTTATTGGTTTCAGGGTCTACACCGTCTCTATTTTTCTTGTGTAGTTGGTCTAATTGTGATTTCGTTTACATTCATGTGAGCTGGAGACTGGAGTGCAAAGAGTATAGAATTTGCAATGTCTTCTGCCTTGAGAGATTGGATTGTTTTTGAATGATTCACAAATGATTCCAATGACTTGTCAGTGATTGTATTTGTGAGTTCAGTATCAACAATTCCGGGCTCTATTGTTGTGATTCGAATGTTATTTCTAACAGACAACTC
Source organism: Nitrosotalea sp. (assembly GCA_022545805.1). Classification (GTDB taxonomy): domain Archaea; phylum Thermoproteota; class Nitrososphaeria; order Nitrososphaerales; family Nitrosopumilaceae; genus Nitrosotalea. The sequence continues at coordinate 6,653 of JAKEIJ010000083.1, forward strand.
TTGTCGTAGTCCCTCGCTAAAGGCCCACACTGCAAATTTAGTTGCACAATAAACACTGCCTGCTGGAAATAC
>JAKEIJ010000084.1 GCA_022545805.1 Nitrosotalea sp.
GTATTTCCAAAAGAATTCTTAAACAAGAACACAAGATTTACCCAAAGGCAGTAAAGCTCTTTGCCAAAGGTAAAATAAAGATAATTGGAAGAAAGATAATAATTTCCTAAGAATCAGGTCCGCCAAAAAAATACATTACAACAAGATCTTTTTTGTTTCCATGAAATTTGTGTGGGACTTTTTTTGCAACGTAATATGACATGCCTTCTGAAATTGGATAATCCTTGCCATTGATTGTAAGAAATCCATCTCCTTTTACTACATAATAGACCTCGTCACTTTCATGTGGCTCTTGTGTATCTTCATCTCCAGGTCCCAGGTACAAGATCCCAGCTGCAATATTTTCTTTGTTTAGAAATGTGTGAAAGTATGTACCACTTTTTGCAATTTTTTTCACATACTCGTTTGTATCAAATTCTATCTTCAAGCAAATAATCCAGAACAGAGTGCTTAATGATTTTAACTAAACTACATCATGGGTAAGACAAACCTCCAAAGATTAAATATCCAAAAAATCATCCAAGTTTGTTTGACTGGTCAGAAAATAGATGGTATTCTGGTGGCATCATCAGTAAAAGACAGGGTACGGTCAGCAGTAAAAGAACTATCATCAGATGGAATAGTGCCATGTCTTGCAACCGTTCTAGTAGGTGACGACCCAGCCTCTGCTACATATGTAAGAAACAAGCAAAAGGCATGCGCGGACGTTGGCATCACTACAAAAGACCATAAACTTCCTGCATCGTTTTCCCAAAAAGAGATGAATTCTCTAGTCAATTTATTAAATAACGATGAGACGGTTCACGGTATTTTGATTCAACTTCCATTGCCAAGCCAGATAGACGACTTTACAACAACCTCAAGAATATCTCCCCTAAAAGATGTTGACGGATTAACACCCTACAACATTGGTCTTTTGACATCAGGAAGATCAATTCTCAAACCCTGCACACCTTCTGGGATAATGGAATTGTTTGACTATTACAAAATAAACTTGGAAGGAAAAAATGCCGTGATAATAAACAGAAGCAATCTTGTTGGAAAACCACTATACAACCTGATGCTTGAAAAAAATGCCACAGTTACAACGTGTCACTCTAGAACAAAAAATATCAAAGAACAGTGTCTTGGTGCAGATATCATAGTCACTGCAATAGGAGATAGATCAAAGTTCATACTAACAGAAGATATGGTAAAAGAAGGAGCTGTGGTAATTGATGTCGGCACTGCAAGACTTGAGGGAAAACTTGTGGGAGATGTAGATTATGACAATGTCATCAAAAAGGCATCATATGTGACGCCTGTGCCAGGAGGAGTTGGTCCAATGACAATAGCGATGCTTTTAAAAAACACCGTTACAGCTGCATCAATTAGTAAAGAATTTGTCCAACCCAATTGAAAAATCAAGACTACGCAAACAACTGCTTGATGCACGAGATGAACTCTCACTTGATTTTATAAAAATCGCAAGCAATAGAATTAGAGATAATCTAAGAAAGATTGATTTTTACAGACAAGCCAAGTCAATTGGTACCTATTATTCCATAGGAAGTGAAGTTCAGACACATGATCTTTTACAAGAATTTTTCAACCAGGGCAAAGAAGTCGCGCTTCCCAAAGTTGATGGAGATGACCTAGTATTCAAAAAAGTATCTGGCTTGTCAGATCTTGAGCTTGGTAACTTTTCAGTTATGGAGCCAAAGGAAAAATGTGAGACAGTCAAAAAACTTGACGTCATTTTGGTTCCCGCAATAGCACTCACACGAGAAGGATACAGGTTAGGGTACGGATTTGGATTCTACGACAGGTATCTAAACGGTAAAAAATCAAAGAAAATAGGTCTAACATATGCAAAACATGTGTTAAAGTCATTTCCGCATGACGACCATGATGTAAAGATGGATTGTATCGTAACAGAAGACTCTGTTATTTATGCCAAGTAAGGCCTTTTTTACCAATATCAGTTCTGCAATACTTGGAAGGCCAGTTTATTTTTGCTACCCGTAAGTATGCATTTGCAATTGCAGATTCCAAAGTGTCTCCAACAGCTGTCACTCCAAGCACCCTACCACCACTTGTCAGAATCTTGCCATTTTCTTTTCTTGTTCCAGAATGAAATACCTGTGAACCAGGAAGTGCATCATCAAGACCTGTTATCACTTCATCTTTTGGATAAGATTCGGGATATCCTTTTGATGCAAGCATAACACATACCGCGCTTTGTTTTTTCCAAGACATTGGAGGCAGTGAAGA
>JAKEIJ010000008.1 GCA_022545805.1 Nitrosotalea sp.
CATTACAGTCCATGATATACAATGAAAAACTTGGCAAGTGGGTAGAGTTGTTTGGTATGGGAATTTTTAGACCAGAGGTAACAAAACCACTTGGAATCAAAAATCCAGTTCTAGCATGGGGTGGAGGAATAGAAAGAATTGCCATGTTACGATATGGTCTAGAAGATGTCAGAGAGTTGTATGAAAACAAATTTGGTTGGTTAAGGAGTGTACCAAAATGCCAGTAGTCACATTATACTTTGACAGGATAAAAAAAATCCTTGGAAGGAGTATTCCAAAGGGAAAAATTATTGACACTTTGCCGTTCATTGGACTGGATATCGAAGATGAGACAGCTGATCACATCAACGTAGAATACAGCCCAAACAGGCCAGATTATTCCACTGATTATGGAATAATTACAGGTCTTCAGGGATTACTTGGAATAAAACTTGGTATGCCTGTATTGAAAATTAAAAATGGAAAATATTCCATAAAAGCAGATCCTTCTGTCTCCAAAATACGACCATATGTCACAGCAATAGAGGCAAGAAATGGCAAGTTAGATGATGAAACAATCCGACAAATAATTACAATGCAAGAGGATCTCCATAATGGATTAGGTAGACGACGAAAGAAGGCATCTATTGGAATACATGATCTTGAAAAAATAAAATTCCCGTTATACTACAAAACTGTAACTCGAGAACACAGCTTTATTCCTCTTGAATCTGATGTATCCATGACTGTAAAAGATATACTGGAAAAAACAGAGACAGGAAAAAAATACAAGAACATCTTGGAAGGACATGCCAAGGTACCTGTCATTGTTGATTCAGATGGAAAAACTATATCACTTCCTCCTATTGTTAATGCAAAACTTACAGAAATGAATACAAAGGCACGCAATTTACTTGTAGAGGTTACTGCAACTGACAAGAATGCTGCAGAGGGAGTGCTTGCAGTTGTTGCAAATACTTTACAGATTGCAGGATTTGAATTATATTCAGTAAAAATAACTGGAGCCGGAAACTGTACCCCTGTTCTAAAATCTAGAGATCTTGTACTAGAGCCTAAACTTGTAAACAAGACACTTGGAATTGAGATATCAAACCAACTCATAGTAAAGTCTCTTAAAAAAAGTAGGCTGGATGCAAAGTTGCGAGGCAAGAAAATTGTATGTACAATTCCAAGATATAGAACTGATATCTTTGGAGTGATGGACCTCGTAGAAGAAGTTGCTCTTGGATATGGAATTCAAAATCTTGCACCTACTATGCCTGAGTCTGTCTCAGCAGGTGAGAGAAATCACACCACAAAGACACTTGAGACTGTTCGCTCGATTATGATTGGGCTGGGATATCTTGAAGTGATGAACTTTGAACTTACAAGCAAAGAAATTCTATATGACAAAACTGGTAGAGAATCGTCTAAGATAATATCTGTTGCAGATTCAAAAAGCCAAGAACACATTATCTTGCGTGACATGTTGCTTCCTGGTATGATGGAAGTGTTGTCAAGAAATATTCATGAAACGTATCCTCAAAAAATATTTGAGATTGGAACTATATTTGAAAAAGATTCCCCAATTAAGGAAGGAATTCATTTGTCCTGTCTTAGTGCTCATAAAGATGTCAACTTTACAGAAGTAAAATCTGTTTTACAATCTCTTCTTAAAACTGGTTTTAATTTATCCTGTAACACTGTACCACAAAAGGGGCCCATGTTTGTTGATGGAAGAACTGGCAGTATTGTGGTTAACGGTAAGAAACTTGGTTCACTGGGGGAAATGGATACAAAAGTTGCTGACAATTTCAAGCTTAGAACTCCAGTAGCTGGGTTTGAGATAAAACTCACTGATCTTTTATCTTGATTGTTTGTTTTACTTTTGAGAATCATTTTGGAAACAGCTGCAACGCTTAGACATATGCCTGTTACAACCAATTAGCTTGTGGTCTTTGCAACCGCAGAGTAGACACTTTCTTTCCAATTTGATGCTTTTTCTATGGGATCTGTGCATATTACAATATTGTTTCTCAAAAAGAGATGTCCCGACTTGCAAAACACGCTCAAATTCATCAGGTACTAATCAATCACAATAAATTACTGACTGAAAAATAATCAATCGCCCCAATAAAGCACGCAGACGGACTGGGATGATGAAATATGATTTTTGGTCCACCCAGCCGTGCTACAGGGCACCCCGGTAATAGAACAAGATGAGGATTAAGGCTAACGTACCAATGACTCTATGTGAGTCAGAACCGGGGAACATTCTTTTTTCCTAAATTTTCCAAAAATACCAAAAACCAAAAGAACCTCCAAAATTCATCCAAAAAAACTAGTTCTCAATTTTCAACTATGATATAATCTTTGATTTGAAAAGAGAAAACAGATCTATTGATATATTTGCGTTGTATAGGTATACCATGGCAACTGCATATGTGCTAATAAATTGTGAACTTGGCTCTGAGGAATCTATAATCTCTCAGCTAAAAGCAATCAATGGAGTCAAGGAAGTTCACGGTACCTTCGGGGCCTACGATATTCTCGCAAAGATCGAATCTCCAACAGTGGAAGCATTAAGAGAAATAATCACTTGGAAAATTCGTAAAATTGAGAAGATTCGCTCGACTCTGACCCTGATGGGAATAGAAGGTCAAAGTTAAGTCTCTGTGGAAAAATTTTACCCATCTTTTTGAACACTACACCATAGAGTACTCTAATTTTTTATTCAAAGAACTTTTAATTGTGTTATAATCTTTTCATCACATGTTACTTCACTTTATTTTCTTGGTAAAAGAGGAAGATCTAGACAATAAGAAATGGGAATTTGATTACGTTACAAAGATGGCACAGTTCTACAAGGTTTGGATTGAAAAGACCTTTTCACAAAAAGTAGAGGTTCAGGCAGATGAGATGATAGTAAGATCTAGAAGTAAATTCAGGATTGTAGATACGCCTGCTTTGCTTGATGACCATGCTGATAGGGGAAGAGATATCTTTCATTTCTATTTGACATACTTTAGGCCTATTTGGACTGACTGTACATGTGAGGGATATTTTGCAGATAACTTTGGCATGGTTTTGTGGAGCAAAAGTCCACAAAAAGATGACTTGAAATTTCTAATGGAAACTAATTGCCCAAAGGTCTCACATGAACTTGCTCATGAATTTCTAAGACAAGCTGGATACAAAAATTACAAGGAACTAGTCCATGATATATGGGACAAACATCTCTTTGCATCATTGTCCTATGAACACTATGATGCTAATAACAAACAAACAGACAAAGATGCTCTGTTTGCAACTATAGATACTTCCAGTTTACGGTTATAGTAGAATGATACATTTTGATATTTTTAATGTCCTAAAAGACTATAAGTAAGTGGTTTGGAGTTTTTTTATGCCAGAATTTATTTGTCCAGATTGTGGTAAGAAACTATTTCATGAAAATGAAACTACGTTGACTGTTGAAAAACAAGTCCACTTAAAATTCTGCCCTGCTAAAAAGAAGCACTAGCACTTTGTGACAGAATATATTCTGTCTTGAAAACTAGCTGTCTTGAAATCTATCTTATTTTGTGGATCTTTCTTTCGAGTTGTACTTAGTTTTTCTAATGTGACAAGTGCCTCTCCATCAAATCCCACTGAAGATCCGAAAACTCCTTCGGAGAGCTGATTTCCATGTTCTCCTTTCTTGATATCGTCAACCATTTCATAAAACTTGATGGCCTCTCTTTTTGTTGTTGGACCACCTGAAGATTTGTTAAAACCAACTGCAATGTACATTCCATTATTTTTGACTGCGATGGGTACCTTGTAGATTTTGCCAGAATGACCTGGGATTTTTTCGTTTAACAAAATTTCACACTTGTGGAACATGCTTGAGATATATGCAAAAAATCGATAGTTGGCGTATACGCCGGAGGAATCTTCATGACAATCAACAAAAACCTTGTGTAAAAGTTCAAGAGCAGAATCATTCATGCTTTGCAGACGTTCTTCAATTCTGCCTTTTCTGACCAGATCTGATTTACAGTCTGCAGCAATTTTTTCTAAAATGAAAGGGGGCAGGTTATAATTTTTCAGTGTAGAAACAAAAGTTCCAGTTTTAGAGGCTCCAAATGTTGGGAAATTACCTCTGCTCAATTCAATCTACCTCGATGTATTTTTGATATTGTAAAACTCAAATCCTATCTCCCCTAGCAGAAGTACTAGGTGCCTTTTTCCTTATAACTGTTATCTAGTGGAGAGAGATCGGATGGTGGGGCCGACCGGAATTGAACCGGCGACACACGGGTCACTACAGCTCCAAACTGTACATCATCCTTGCGTCAGTGAAGCTTGTGAAACCACTGGAGCCCTTAGCGGTGATCATGTGATCTAAACTGTCGCCATACCAGGCTAGGCTACGACCCCACGTAATGACCATAAATGCACTTGAATTTTAATTTACTTGACTTCTGAAGATTTATTGGTACCATCATAACTCTTTTTGAGCGTTGGATTGTTACAAGAAAATTGCATGTCATGATTTCTATATCTTGATAAATTACATGCCTAAATCAGACTCTGATAACTTGGAGAGCGAAATTTGGTTAGACCTATAATCATAATATTGGGGGCAATTCCGGTGCTTGCTGCTCTTTTCATTGTGGTACCAACACTTCTTAGACCTGAAATTCCAAATGTTGCAGTTAATGCTGATGATGTTATATCGATAGAATATAGTAAACAACACCTCAAAAAAATATCATTTGGCCTTACACAGAGCATTGGCGCTGACACAACCGAAGTTTTAACAATATCAAATGATGGTCAGACTACCTATAGTCTCACAAAGAATGGCTATTCTGAACCTGATAAAAAATATCAGCTGTCAAAAGATGAGGTCAAGAGACTGACTGCTTTGATAAAAGAGACAGGATTTATGCAAATTCCAACAACAACCTATCCAGTAAAAAGTGATCTAGACGAGTATGACAAATATGGATTACAAGTTACACTAAACGACAAATCTATCAATGTCCAGTGGCCTGACCAGAATTCTACTCAGGAATTCATTCCTCCATTGATAAACGAGGTCCAAGACAGCTTGGACGCTGTAATTGCAGAAATAATAAAATAAATAGCGTAAGACTCGATCAAATCTCATGATTCCACTTTCTGGCGATTTGGGTGATACTAAAGGGGTAGTAAAGGAAAAGATAGGATCATTTGGTACTACTCGAGGTACTTCCACACTAAAACGCGGTTTTGCTCATATGCTCAAAAATGGAGTTGTCATGGATGTTACAACTGTTGAGCAAGCTCAAATTGCAGAAGATGCTGGTGCAGTTGCAGTAATGGTTTTGGATAAACTTCCATCTGATGTAAGAAAAGCTGGCGGTGTTGCAAGAACTGCAAGTATTAGAATTATTCAAGAGATTATGGACTCTGTAACAATTCCAGTTATGGCAAAATGCAGAATAGGTCATGTATACGAGGCAATGGTTTTACAAGAAACAAATGTGGACATGATTGATGAATCTGAAGTTTTAACTCCTGCTGATGAAAATAGACACATTTGGAAATGGGATTTCACTAGTCCATTTGTAAATGGTGCACGAAATCTTGGCGAAGCTCTCAGAAGAATAGAAGAGGGTGCAGCAATGATTCGAACAAAAGGAGAGCCAGGAACTGGTAATGTTGCTGAAGCAGTTATTCATATTAAAAATGTAAACACCGAGCTACGACGAATAAAATCAATCTATGATGCAGGCGATGAGCAAGACCTGATAAGTGTTGCAAGAGAGTTGAAAGTTTCCTACTCTGTTGTGGAACAGACTGCAAGTTTAGGTAGATTACCAGTTGTCAACTTTGCAGCGGGTGGAATCTCAACTCCTGCAGATGCTGCATACTTGATGACTCTGGGTTGTGATGGAGTGTTTGTAGGATCTGGTATATTCAAGGCCGATGACGCAAAAGAAAGAGCACAAGCAATAGTTCTAGCAACAACATTCTGGGAAGATCCAGACAAGGTAAAAGAAGCACAAAAAATGATTGATGAAAGACAGTCAATGTTAGGATTGGATACGAAGAATCTTGAACTTAGAATGCAAGAACGTGGTAGCACAGCATGAGCGGAATTAACATAGGAATTTTAGCAGTTCAAGGAGATGTTGCAGAAAACATACTTGCAACAAAGATGGCAATTGAAGACTTAGGTATGGAAGGTATTGTAACTGAGGTTAAAACTCCTGAGCAAATCTCTGATCTTGATGGGCTAGTAATACCTGGTGGAGAAAGCACTGTGATAGGTACTCTCTCTCTGGTCAATGGTTCGTTAAAGAAAATTAAAGAAAAGATTGCAAATGGAATGCCTGTATTTGGAATATGTGCTGGCATGATAATGCTCTCAAAAAAGGCAAAAGATAGAGTGGTTGGTGAAATGGACCAGCCATTGTTAGACTTTCTTGATGTGAAAATAGAGCGAAATGCCTTTGGCAGACAAAAGGACTCCTTTGAATCTGAAATCTCAATGGATAAAATTGGCATTTCAAAGTTTCCAGGAGTGTTCATCCGTGCACCTTCAATCATAGAAACAGGTAAGGATGTGGAAGTATTGTCCAAGTTTAATGAAAAAATAATTGCAGTAAAACAAGGGAACATCCTAGGTACTTCATTTCATCCTGAGCTTACAGGGGATATCTCACTTCACAAATACTTTGTAAGCATGATTAGAAAGAAAAACTAGATCTACAGACTAAATTACTGGAATACCGTTTATATTAAATTCAAATTGATTGTATACTGTTATTGTAATGGAAATAGAGACAACTCCAGAACTAGTTTCAAAGGTTTACAAAAAAATCGAAGAGAACATCTCAAAATATAGAAAACTAGTAAACCGGCCACTTACTCTTACTGAAAAGATCCTAGTTGGCCATCTTGATGATATAGAAAGTGCAAAAGATCTAGAACCGGGAAAAAGCTATTCATTTCTTAGACCTGATAGAGTTGCACTACAAGATGTCACAGGACAAATGGTGATTTTACAATTCATGCAATCAGGTCTTAAACGAAGTACACTTCCAACAACTGTTCACTGTGATCATCTTATTCGCGCCAAAGTTAGTGGAGATGTCGATATCAAAGTTGCACTAGATGAAAACAGCGAGGTCTACAAATTTCTAGAATCATCCTCGAGAAAATATGGAATCGGATTCTGGAAGCCTGGTGCAGGAATTATTCATCAGGTTGTATTGGAACATTATGCTTTTCCTGGTGGATTGATGATTGGAACTGACTCTCACACTCCAAATGCAGGTGGTCTAGGTATGTTGGCTATTGGAGTGGGAGGACTGGATGCAACTGAGGTGATGGCAGGATTTCCATGGGAACTCTTGTATCCTAAACGAATTGGTATACATCTGAAAGGGGAGCTAAACGGCTGGGTTTCTCCAAAAGACATTATATTGTATGTAGCATGGAAGCTTACCGTATCAGGCGGGACAAATGCCGTCGTAGAATACTTTGGACCGGGTACCAAGTCAATTAGTTGTACTGGCAAAGCCACCATAACAAACATGGGTGCAGAAATTGGTGCAACATGCTCTGTATTTCCATATGATGACAGAATGGAAATTTATCTCAAGTCAACTAATCGCGAACAAATTGCAGAGCTTGCAAATAAACACAGAGATATTCTTGTGGCAGATCCTGAAGTTGAACAAAATCCAGAAAAATATTTTGATAAAGTAATAGAGATTGATTTATCTGCACTAGAGCCATACATTGCAGGTCCGCACACACCAGACCTTGTCAGGCCAATATCTGCACTTGCAGAAGATGCAAAACAAAACAAGTATCTTGACACTATCTCTGTTGCTCTCATTGGAAGCTGCACCAATTCATCTTATGAGGATATGACAAGAGCTGCATCTGTTGCAGAACAAGCAAAATCTCACGGAATGAATGTGAAAATTCCTCTTCTTGTAACTCCAGGCTCAGAACAAATCAGAGCAACAATTGAACGAGACGGACAGATGCAGACATTAAATAAAATTGGAGCAACTGTACTAGCTAATGCTTGTGGTCCGTGCATAGGACAGTGGAACCGACCTGAGATAAAATCCGGAGAGCCAAATACTATTGTAACATCATTTAACCGAAATTTTCCTGGAAGAAATGACGGCAGAAGAGAGACAATGGCCTTTATGGGCAGTCCTGAATTAATTGTGGCACTTGCTCTTGGTGGAAGACTCTCATTTAATCCTCTAAAAGATACTCTGAAAGGTTCAGACGGAAAAGAGTTCAAACTAGAACCACCGAAAAAGGCAGCAGAGGTGCCGTCCAAAGGATTCTCAAATGTGGGGCAAATCTATGTTCCGCCAGCCAAAAATCCTGATGAGATTCAAGTCATTATCAATCCTGCAAGTGGAAGACTACAAAAACTAGAACCATTTTTGAAATGGGATGGCAAAGATTTTGTGGAATTGCCGCTTTTACTAAAGGCAAAAGGCAAATGCACAACGGATCACATATCTCCGGCAGGTGCGTGGTTGTCATTGCGTGGTCATATAGACAAAATTAGTGACAACATCTTCCTTGGTGCAGTCAATGCGTTTACAAGTGATGTTGGAAAGGGAAAGAATCAACTAAATGAAAACACAGAATCATTTCCAGTCATAGCACGACAATACAAAGAGAAGGGACTAAAATGGATTGTAATTGGCGATAATAATTATGGAGAGGGTAGTAGCAGAGAACATGCCGCCATGTCTCCAAGATATCTTGGATGCGCCGCAGTTATTGCACGAAGTTTTGCACGTATACATGAAACTAATCTGAAGAAACAAGGAGTACTGGCACTCACATTTGCCAATCCATATGATTATGATAAAGTCCAAGAGTCTGATAAAATAAGCATTCTTGATCTATCACAGATGCAACCTGGGAAAAATATCAGATGCATACTAAATCACAAAGACGGAACAAAAGATGAGATTGCACTCAAGCATTCATACAATGACTTTCAGATAAAATGGTTCAAAGCAGGTTCTGCCTTGAACATAATGCGTGAAAGAGAAGCACAAGCCAACTAAAGAACTAATAGTTTGAGTGACGTTATTTTCTATCAGTGTGAGTCATACATTTGATCCCAATGAACTCTATAATCGCGTAGTACATTACTACATTGATAAAAAGGGATATTCAAAAGAACAGGCAAATCAAATAGCCAGAAAGGTTGTAGAACGAGAAAAAAGTAGGCACACGTGTAAGAATGTAAGTTGTGGCCATGGTTTAGATGACCACATACGACACAGCGAAACTTGCCTTGTTATTGACTGTGATTGTAGAAAGTTTGTCAGTTAGATGCCTGTAACAATATCTTTCCTGACTGGTTGCTTTTTTCCATTTTTTGATGCGCAATTTTGGCATCCTTTAGATCAAATGTGCTATCTATTACTGGCTTGATCTTCTTTAATTTCATAAATTTGTGTAGTGCAACAAGTTGTGATTTTGATCCAAGATATGCTCCAATTATCTGGGCCTCCTTGCTGTAAAATGATCTGATGTTCACTGTTGCCTCTCCTCCAGTTGTGGTACCACACGCAATCATTCTTCCTTTTACCTTGAGAACTTCAAGGCTTACAGGCCATGTCTTTGCTCCTACATGATCAATTACCACATCAACTCCCATCTGGTTCGTAAATCTAAGTACCTCTGATTCTACATCCTTGGTATTTCTATTTATTACAAAATCTGCTCCGAGTTTTTTTGCAAATGCTGCCTTGTTATTGTCTGATGCAACTGTAATCACCTTCAAGCCTTTTGCTTTTGCAAGCAATATTGCAGAAGATCCTACTCCGCTATTTGCCCCCCAGATTAGAATGGTATCACCTTTTTTGCATTTTGATTTTTCTAACATATTCCACGACGTGAGATATGACACATTGATTGAAGCAGCCTCTTGATCTGAAAACCAATCTGGTTTTTTTATTATGTTCTTCTTTGGAACCTGAATTAATTCCGCATAACCTCCTTTGTATTTTCCAAACCCGCCTATGATTCCAAAAGATACTCGAGAATTATTGCTTTCTATTGCGGGGTATACAATCACCTTTTCTCCCTTTTTGAAATTTCCAAATCCTTCTTCTAGTGTACCGCTGATATCACAACCTAGGATATGCGGAAATGATACTGTCTTGCCTGGAATTCCGTTTCTTACCCAAATATCCAAGTGATTTACTGCACAATATCTCACTCTGACAAGAACATGTCCTTTTTGGACAACAGGGTCTGGAACTTGTTCATACGACAATACATTCGGTCCTCCATGTTTTCTAATGATTACGGCTTTCAACTATTTGTGGAATATGAAATTATTATTTAAAGAAAGTCACTTGCATGAATCTATCCCTGGCGGGGAAAACTTGTTAAACCATGATCACGTCATATCATGATTGGCAAAACCAAAAATTCTTGCATTTGCAGGAAGTACCCGCACTGACTCATTTAACAAAAAACTAGTAAAGATTGCCGCAACTGGTGCAGTGGAGGGCGGTGCTGATGTTACTGTAATAGATCTTCGAGATTTTGCAATGCCTCTTTATGATGGAGACTTGGAGCAACAACAAGGCCTTCCATCTAATGCACAAAAACTAAAGGACTTGATGTTATCACATCAGGGATTCTTAATTTCAGCACCAGAGTATAACAGCTCAATATCGGGTGTTCTGAAAAATACAATTGATTGGGTATCAAGACCAGCTGCAGGTGAAGAGCCTTTGGCTTGTTTCAAGGGTAAGGTTGCAGGAATAATGAGTACATCTCCCGGTGGTCTTGGCGGTCTTCGTGGATTGGTTCATGTACGTGCAATTCTTGAAAATATCAGTGTCCTTGTGATTCCAGATCAGATTGCTGTAAGCAAGGCCCATGAAGTATTCAATGCTGATGGAACTCTAAAAGACAAAAAACAAGAGGATCAAATAAAAAGAATTGGTTCAAACGTTGCAAAATTATTACTAAAAATATCTTCCTGAAATAATTATCATATTGATAGAAATTTTGTTCAAATTATGTTGTGTTATACGTATGTTGAATTTTTATTGTGCATTTTGATCCATTTGGATCATTCCAAAAATGTTTCCCTCTGTATCCATACACGTTGCATAATATCCTACTCCTGGAATTGGCATCTTTGGTATCAACACTTGACCTCCGTTTGACTGGATCTTGTTTGTATATTCATCAAGGGAGGGAACCTCGATAGTATTTGTCATGCCTATCTGGCCTGGCATTCTTCTTGCCATGCCTCCATTAATTCCTGGTTGGTTATCATCTCCAGTTCTTATCATCCAA
>JAKEIJ010000085.1 GCA_022545805.1 Nitrosotalea sp.
AACCTGTACAATTGCAAGACCTTGTCTTGTATCAAGAACTTGGCCTTGTCTTCTCTCGCCATTTTGTAATTTTATTTCTACCATTTCACCGTATGCAGCATTTTCTACACCCTCTACGAACATTAGAGGACCTGCAATCTTTGAAAGGGTCTTGTATGATATTGAGGACATTATCTTGATGCCTCCATTGATAGTGTTGAGAATTCTTGTTGCATTTTGCTCTTTGTATCCTTTACTAGTTGTTCAACTTGGTCTTCCTTGGTCCATTTAATTTTTGAGATCATCTTTCTTGATTCTAATTGTCCTACCTTTACAGATGTGATTCCTTTCTTGATTGCATCTGCTTCCATCTTGCCAAATTCAAGTATTGTTGATAGCATTAAGAATTGTTTTCTGATTGATGTGTATGTATCTACATCATCATATGCACTCTGTTGTAGATAGTCTTCTCTAATTGATCTTGCAGTATCCAATACACCCTTTTCTGGTTCTGGAAGTGCGTCATAGCCCACAAGCTGGACAATTTCTTGCAATTCAGATTCTTTTTGTAGAATTTCAAGAGCTTCTTTTCTTGATGCAATCCATGTTGCAGATACATTGTTTTTGTACCAGTCACCCATGCCGTCTGCATATAATGAATAACTTGTAAGCCAGTTAATTGATGGGAAGTGTCTTCTTGATGCCAGGCTTGCGTCAAGTGCCCAAAAGACTCTGGTTACTCTAAGCGTATTTTGAGATACTGGTTCTGAAAAGTCACCACCTGGTGGTGATACTGCACCTACAAGTGTAAGAGAGCCAACACGCTCTTCAGGTGAGATAACAACTGCCTTTCCACCTCTTTCGTAAAATTCTGCTAGTCTTCTACCAAGATAAGCTGGATATCCTTCTTCACCAGGCATTTCTTCAAGTCTACCTGAAATCTCTCTGAGTGCTTCTGCCCATCTCGAAGTACTGTCTGCCATCAATGCAACACCATATCCCATGTCACGATAGTATTCACCCATTGTAAGACCAGTGTAGATGCTTGCTTCACGTGCAGCTACTGGCATGTTAGAAGTATTAGCAACAAGAATCGTACGCTCCATCAATGGTCTCTTTGATTTTGGATCTTCGAGTTTTGGGAATGTTGAAAGAACTTCGGTCATTTCGTTTCCTCTTTCTCCACAACCTACATAGACAATCACATTGCTGTCTGCCCATTTTGCAAGTTGTTGTTGAGTTACAGTCTTTCCACTTCCAAATGGACCTGGAATTGCTGCTGTGCCACCCTTTGCTACTGGAAAGAAAGTATCAAGTACTCTTTGTCCGGTAAGCAATGGTTCTTCTGGAGCTAACTTGCGAAGAACTGGTCTTGGAGTTCGTACAGTCCACCAGCTTGACAGACCAATGTCTAACTTTGTTCCATTTTGTACGGAAGCTACAATATCATTAACGGTGTATTTTCCTTCAGAAATATCGGTCAGTGTACCTTTGACATTGTAAGGAACCATTATCTTGTGCATGATAAGTGGAGTTTCTTGGACTTCACCAATTATTTCTCCAGGAGAAACACTATCTCCTTTCTTCTTTAATGGGACAAATTCCCATTTTGTAGTTTGGTCAAGTGCAGGGATGACCTTTCCTCTGCTGATAAAGTCACCACTTTGTTCTCTTAGAACATCCAGTGGTCTTTGAATACCGTCATAAATTGATTTTAGTAAACCAGGTCCAAGCTGCATTGAGAGAGGTCTCTTGGTATTGATTACCTTCTCTCCTGGACGAAGGCCTGTTGTATCTTCATAAACTTGAACTGTTGCCTTGGTTCCTTCAAGACGAATTATTTCTCCTACTAGTCCCATATCACCAATACGGACTACGTCGAACATTTGTGCGCCTTCTAGACCACTTGCGATCACGACAGGACCTGAAACTCTTGAGATTATTCCTTCAGCCATTTATCATCATCAACTCGAGGGGATACTTATTCCTAACACTCTCTTTGCTAGAACAGATATAGATTCTTCTTGAATGTTACCTTCTAAAGCAGGCATAAATATCACAAGGGGTTCAATTGATGCTTCGATCTTCTTTCTAAAGATCGCTGGAAGACTAGATCTTACGGCGTCGCTAATAATTATGAGGCTAAAGTTGCCTGACGAAAAGAGTTCTTGTATGGTCTTGCTTGCATCGTCACCACTTGTGATGAAAGTATCTTCGATTCCTAGAAGATTATATCCTATGGCAAGCTCACGCTCACCTACTACTGCTATACGCCCAGTGGTGTCGGATTTTTGTTGTGACATGTTTATTCTATTAGCAATAACGAATTGATGTAATCTGTGGACAGGTTATAGCGTTTACCATAAGCAATTCTTTTGATGTTTTCACGTTCATGTTCTGTGTTAATGATAAAGTAGAATATTGTACCAATTGAGAGTGCAATGTTTTTCAATTTTTTCACATATTCGGAA
Organism: Nitrosotalea sp.; assembly: GCA_022545805.1. Taxonomy (GTDB): domain Archaea; phylum Thermoproteota; class Nitrososphaeria; order Nitrososphaerales; family Nitrosopumilaceae; genus Nitrosotalea. The sequence goes on from JAKEIJ010000085.1 coordinate 2,451, forward strand.
TTTATGAATTTATCCAATGCAACCTCAAAGTCGATCAAACTGTTTGATTTCTTGTATTGAGCAAGCGCATTAACCAACATGAATCTGTTTTCTATTCTGCCAACAATTTCTGAAACATCCTTTGCGTTGTAGATATCTAACAATTCATTTTTGGTCATCTTGCCGCCCTCGATTATGTGTCTGCTAACCATCTCCTTGTCAAGATCAGATTCTTTTGCCTTGAGAAGACTGAGAACGTTCTTCTTGTCTATCTCTGCTCTTATGAAATCTCGAATCAGTCCCTCGTCGCCTTGGAAGAACTTGAGTGACTCTAACAAATTGTGATAGTAGAAAGTTTGCAGTGCAGACATCATAGGACCAAGATCGCCAGTCTTCTGATATGTCTCAAGGTGTTGCATCAGAACAGTTCCATAGTTGTATTTTACAAGTTGATTTACAACGCCATCAACTCCTGTCTGGGACAAGATTATCTTCATTTCATCATGAGGAATGTTTCCAGCAGAGATTCCTGCAGGGACATTTCTGCTTGATACAAGAAATGATTCTGTTTCAGAGATTGGTCTTCCCATGCTCTTTGCAGAGAGAATTAGTTCAATATTGTAAATGTCCCACTTTGAAAGATATGCACGGATGGCAGACTTGCCATTAAACGGGGTTGCCTCTAATGCAGTCTTGTTGATGTATACAAGATGTCTGTTAAGTGCAACCTCTAATAATTCAGATTCCTTGAAAACCGATGCGGCTTTCTCAATTTCAGATTTATACCAAGTAGATCCAAGTGCCTTTACCATCTCTACCTCGTCTTTTGCCTTCATCAGGTTTTGCATTTCTTCTTTTGATAACAGACTAAGCGAGATTGCTTGCAATCTGCCAAATGATGATGCGTATTGTGATGTTGGCATTACATTTTCTCCGAGAGGAAGCTCTTGACTTGGTCTTCATTGGTTCTTAGTAATTCTTCAAAGGTAAGGTCCAATTCTCTTGTTCCTTCTTTGTTTTCTGCAATGATTCCACCAAGAGTCTTAATTGACTTGCTTGTGGTTACTCCAAGTTCTTTGAGAATGGATTTGTCTTCTTCTCGGCTGTGAACTATAATATTTTGACCAAGTTTCTTTTTTGAGGTGCTAACCATAGTTTCAAGAGCTTTCTTGTACTGTGGACTCTTTGTGTAACTTTCTATCTCCTTTTGAATTACTGCAAAAGCAGATTGCATGTTGGCATTGATTGCATCAAACATGATCTTCTTTGCTTGAAGTTTTGATGCTTCGATTATTCTTGCCTGCTCTCTTTCTGACTTGATTTTAGCTTCAGTTGAAAAACGTTCTTGAATCTCCTTTAAGGTGTTATTCATCTCGGCTTGGAGTCTAGATTTACTTTCTTGAAGATCTTTTTCAAGACCCTCAATCTCTTTTCGTTTCCTAGTCTCTATCTCTCGAATGAACGTTTCAATGCTCATTACTGAAAACCACTATAGTATGCCCAGTAGCAATATGATTCCTAACACGAATCCAATGATCCATAGAGTTTCTGGAATCACAAAGAAGAATAGTACCTGACCAAACTTCTCTGGCTTTTCGGCAATAATACCCATACCAGCTGCACCAATACCTTGTTGTGCATTACCAGTACCAATAAGACCACCTGCGATTGCAATTGCTGCTGCAATTGCTAAAAGTGGTTTTGTTAATCCGCTACTAGTAGTAGAAGTCTCGGCTGCAAATGCTGGAGTTGTTGACACGAATGTTGATAATGCAATTGTCAATCCAGCAGCTATAACTAAAAGCGACAATTTTGAACGCTTGTTAAGCACCATCATCAGAGGCTCATTTGAGAAGGTTATATTAATCTAATTCTTGCAAAATTGTTTTTAAATTTTTTAAAATTAACGATCATGCGATCTTCGTATCCATTATTTTATTACGACAAGAATCTCAGTTTTTGTTTAGCTCAACTGGGAGATCTAGCATATTTCCCCACTCGCCCCATGAGCCAAGATAGACTTTGACATTTTTGAAGCCAAGCATTTTGAGTGCAAAAAAAGAGTTTGCTGCACGATATCCCCCTTGGCAATATGTTACAATTTCATCATCTTTTGAAAAATTGTACAACTTGGCAAGATCTTCAAGAGATTTCATGGTACCGTCATCATTGATGTTTAGTGTCCAATCTATATTGACAGCAGATGGAATGTGTCCCCTTCTTGCTGCACGTACTGTAATTCCGTTGTATTCGTCCTTGCTTCTTACATCAAGTAGTTTTGCTCTGCCTATCTTTTTGTTGACATATTCATAGCCTGCAATAATTTCCTTGTTTACTTTGCCTGAAAATTTGTCTGGCCTGAATCCGTTAGTTTTTGTTTCCGTAACAAGGCCTTTACTCTTCCATTTTTTGAATCCACCGTCTAGCATGTATGCGTTATTGTGTGAAAAATACATCAATAGCCAAACACCCCTTGCTGCACTCATACCGGATACATCATCATAGAAAACAACTGTCTTGTCTTTTGTTACACCCAAAAAAGATAAGAGGTTTTCCATCTGTTTTTCAAATGCCTTGATTCCATCTTTTGAAGTATCAGACCAATGATAATAGAAAAAATCAAGATTTACTGCTCCAGGAATATGGCCTTCTAGATAATCTTTGTATGACCTACAATCAACAAGAACAATATTTGGTTTTTCAATTTTTTCCATTAGTTCAATAGATGAGATCAACATGTTATCATTATGTACCTGAGGGTAATGTAAATCCATTTCATAGAAAATTACATTTTTGTATTATATGACAGAAATTTTTTGAGACTGATCCAACACATGTTTGAAGAAAAAATAATTCTAGTTTCAAATCATAAATTCTTATATCATAGGAAAATATGATAATATCACAAAATGAATATTTTAAATTATCAAACTATAAAAGAGGAATATTTCACCATACAAGAATCATTTTGTGAGTAAAAATATGACCAAAATAAAAAAGCAGATTCCAAAACTGTCAGTTTTTCAAACATTCAAGACAAAAAATAAAGAACTAACCGGAGAAGCGATGCGCCAGCGTGGAATTATAACCCATCTTGTATCGGAGACCTTGCCTACAAGAAAGACTCGCACTGCAATTGCACACAAGCTCGCAGAACAAAACGGTACAACTTGGCAGAACATCTACTCTGGAATTTTCAGAGACTTGGATGAAATACTTCTTCCTTTAGAATTGGTAATAGAAGCTGGAAGACTTCCAATAAAACGCGGTCCAAAGGCGCTACAAGAACAAGGCGTCCCATACTACCAATTGACAGATAGTGGTTTGCTTGTTGCAGCTTCTGTATCCAATACTGGAAAAGAGAGAATGCGAATCATGAATGATTTTTTTGAAAAAGAAAGTAACACAAAAGAAAAAGATCTGAAGAAAGCAATCATTACATTGCTTGACGTTGCACCAAATTTTGTTTTGTTGCTATTGCAAAAATATATTGAATCATACAGTGACGGTACAATTGATAAACTTGTTCCATTTAATTCAGAGTACATCAAAAAGGCATTTGATGATGCATTACATGTTCAAAGGGAATTATTGGAAGGATTCTCATCTCTTTCAAACTCTGACAGAGAGCCAATCATGAGTCTTCTCAAGAAGATAGGCTAGGCACCTCATTAATAATTAAAATCCCTTTCCAAAAGAGCTTGATAATATTGATAATGTCATCTAAAGCCGCTTCTGGCAAGTCATGTCATATTGGATTATGATGGATAGATGGCAGACGAACTAATTGATTATGTAATACATTTGATAGATGCCAAAAAGGGAGATGTTGGTAGACTGAACTATATTCTAACTGCTCTACAGGATGGCAAGACACTTTATAATTCGGACAAGAAATATCTTGACTCACTTATTACAACATATCTTGGTCCATCAAAGAAAAAAACAGGAGACCAAAAATCTGTTGAGGAATTAAAGACAGAGCTTGCCAGAGTCAAGGAACGACTGGAAAAATTTGAAAAGCGTGGATACAGAAAACCCGTAGGAAGAAAGGCCGGATTTTTCTTTGTGACATTTTTCTTTGGATGGCATGCAGTCATCACAGCACTTGCTAGCAAATCCATCATTGACATAAGGGATCTTAATCCATATCTTTTGCCGATATACCTACTTGACAAAGTAATTCCATCAGAATATCTCAATTACGTATACCAGTTACATTTGAGCTTACCAAAGATCGTAGTTCTTGCATGGGGTGCGATGTTACTTGCATGGATAATACTTGGATTTGTTTATCTTGTAAAGTTCATCCGATCAAGATACAATCCTGAAAAACGTTAGTCTATTGCAAAAAGTCAAAGTCTTTTGTATAGGCTTGGCCTGCAAAAGCTGAATGTGTTGAATAGTATGCAGTTCCATTGAATCTAAACTTGACTGCATGGTTTTGTAATGCGGACCAGACCTGTGGATTATTTCCGTCATTGAGTATTTGTGTATCAACGGTAATTATCTCAGAGTTGTGTTGTGTCAGTGGTAGATATGAAGAGCTCTCCCAGGTTCCATCATATCGTTGTCCATATTGTCCATGACCAATTGTGACACCGTTTGCGTAAATGTCATAGG
>JAKEIJ010000086.1 GCA_022545805.1 Nitrosotalea sp.
ATGTAAAACAATACCGACAAAGCGTTATGGTCTTTCTAAGTGATGCAAGAGGACTCTCAGTAGGTAAAACAACATTTGATAACGCCATATCACAGTTGGGAATGATGATGCACAATAGCATGTCAAATGGAAAAGTGACTGGTCAGGCAGCTACTTTAAACAACACACACTGTGTCAATCCACCCGGCGGACCAGCATACTGTTAGATTCTGACTCGCAGAATCCACAAGATATTTTACTAGATAATAATTTTTACAAGTAAAATGAAATCAATCAATTTTACACTTCTTGCTGATGAATCCATTGCAAAGGATTTTGGAAAAAAAGGAACTGCTACTGATATTACAATTTATGACAGAAAAGAGTCTGGGGTTCTACGTACCTGGACTGTACCTACTTCATTTCCAGACAAGATCCAATCATTGTTCCAAGCTATCAACATGGGAGAGTATGTAATATTTCATATCACAAAACTTGACAAGTTCACAGGTGAGCAGATCATTGCACTAGACGTACTTGGAAAAAAACAAGGAATTCTCTCACATTCGTTTGATGTTGACAAGAATACATTACTTTCTATGATAAAGGGGACGGTTGTAGAACAATACAAACTGGTCGAACCTGAAAACCTGAAAAAAGAGATTGATTCACTAGAGCCCATCTCTAAAGATGGGAGTCCTTTGATTGTAATTGATCACTGCTTTGACGTAAAAGGCGTAGGCACAGTAATTCTTGGCAAAATAACACAAGGAAAACTCAAAGTGTATGAAAACTTGAAACTGTTTCCAAAAGGAACTGATATTGTAGTAAAATCAATTCAAATGCACGATGATTCGGTTGAAGATGCAGTATGTCCAGCAAGGGTGGGTCTTGCAGTAAAAGGTGCAGGACCTGACGATGTTCAGAGAGGAGATGTGCTTTGTATGCCAAATACGATGCAGATTTCACAAGAAATAGAAATTGATTATGCTCAAAGCAAATTCTTTAAAGATAAAGTCGCAGAAAACCAAATGTTTCTTGCAAGCATTGGCCTGCAAATACGACCTGTCAAAATTGTATCACTTGATCCAATGAAACTCTCGCTTGGAAAACCAACTGTATACGAAAAAGGAGATACATGTGTTATCTTAAAACCAGAATCTACTACCATACGTATTGTGGGAAGCGGAAAGATAACAAAATAATTTCATACCAAGTTCACTAAAATAGGTCTACCAAGTAAACACCTTTGTAGAATTTGGCACTTGTTGATACAGTTGCACTTACTTCGTGGTCTGTTGTTACAGCAGTCTGCATGGCAGTCATAGGTCTGGCCTACATACGGTTTACTAGACACAAGAAAAATGAGTCAAACCCATCTTGAAAAGAAAGATCTAAGGGGGCTTGTAATTGCCGAGAGCTTCAAACTAAGTGATAAGCGGTCAAGACTTGCAGGCATTGTGGTGCTACTTTCTTTCTTCTTTTGTTACTTTCCAGTCTCCATGTCCAAGTCTTGATGACTCAAACTCGATTTGCCCGACTGTCCTGTCACCTTTTTTGACCATTCCATATTCATTTTTTGCAATCTTTACCAAAAGTTTTCTTGTCTTGTAGCCCCCCTCTATGACTTTGATCTTGAATCTCTTACTTGCCCTCATTGTTATTTCTCTTGCAGCCTTTGGATCTCCTATCAACGAAAACATCTCAAACGATCCAAAGTTCTTTGTTTGAATTTCATGATTGTATAACCTTGCTTCAAACTTCCAGCCCATCTTCTTTGCTTCATCATTCATCCACTCTACTGCCTGTGAACCATATCCCTTTTCAACTCCAAAAGTCTCCGAGTCCATATGTGTTGTCTTGACTGATCAGTTGAATATAACTCAAAACAAATAATCTGAATAATATTATTAGTTAGAGTTCAATACGGATTGTGTGAAACGTACAGCTACTGATATACGAAAATCAATCGAATCAAACTGGAAGGAATATCTCTCACGTTATGGCAATTTATTTTCATCAAATCATATAGACGGTTCCACTCCGCCCTCTGTCTTTGTTGGTGCATATGGATATCCAAAAGTTCTGGTGGGACCTATGCTGCCTCCTGTTCATGGGGATACAATGATTCTGGATTCTCCTGAAAAATGGACTGGAAAGAGTCTTGAGGATATAGTGAACTATAGACTAAGTTTGGTCCGGGGAATCAAGCCCGTAAAAGTAGGCGATGTTAGTCAACGATACATCGAAAACCTACAGGAGATGTCCATGTCTGAAAGATCAACTGACACAGAACTAGAACTTGTAAGAAATGCGTCTCCAATAGCCTCAGTTGACGGAGACAGTCCTATCTTTGGGCCTATTGGGGAGATAAAGACTGCCAAATTTGCAAGCTCCTCCTCTGACAAAAACATCCAGCGCACGTATTATGACAAGGATCTTTTGGCCCAAGACGCAATGGTAGACCTGTATAATCGAGGAATAGAGATCTCAAGAATCCAAAAATGTTTCAGTATTGGGATGTTTGGCAAGGATAGAAAACTTGTTCCAACCCGATGGAGTATCACTGCAACAGATGATGTTATTTCAAAATCTCTTGTGGAAAAAATAATAGAATATCAAATCTTGGATACATCTCTGGTGTTTTCGTATAATCATTTGGGCAACTTTTTCTCAGTGATTATGTTTCCAAGCAGATGGATGTTTGAGATGCAAGAAGCATGGTATGATGAGCAGGGAAATGTGGGATTTGGTTCTGATTTTGAAGACATCAAAGGATTAAAACACTATCCAGAAACTTCTGGAGCGCATTTTGCCTCAAGGCTTGCAGTATCTGAATATCTTGTAGAAAACAAGATTCAGGCAGCAGTAATGGTGCTTCGTGAAATAAGGCCTGAATATGCAGTGCCAGTTGGCGTTTGGCAAGTACGGGAAGGAGTTCGCATGGCAATGAAACAAAAACCGTTAGAAGTTCCAAATTTTCAAGAGGGACTCGATATTGCATGCAAGAGCCTGAGCATTGGAAAAAAAGAATGGCTTGCGCACAGTAAACTGTATTTGGCAAAAAAACAAAAATCGATCTCAGATTTTTTCTAGTTACTAGAGTTTTTATTTAACACAATTTGGACTTAATTTGTTGCAAAACAAAAGCATAATCTTTGCACTGGCAATACTTGCGTCTCCTGTGTTATTTGCATTAATCGTATTTCCTAATACGTTCAGTCTTGGATGGAACCAAGGCAGAGGTGGATATCTTTTTGCGATGGCATTTATCGCAGCAGAACTAATTGGTCTGAAATTAGAAATTCCCAAGAAGCGTTTACTTGCTATAATTCCACTTGCAGCAATAGTGATTATATATCTCACAAGTTTGGAGTTTGGCCTAAAGGATTATCTCATTTCTGTCGCACCGCACTTTCATGTACAACTAAAAGACTCTTGGACATGGATGTGGGACTTTATCATAATTGCAGCATTTTTCATGGTAAGTATGACTATTTTGTTTGGAAAGAGGTGGATCCGAGTCTCTCCTGCTGGCCCGATATATGCAGCAGGTACTGCAATCATTTTGTCACTGGATGCATTTTTCCCATATGATTCTCTTGGTCCACTTCAATACGTCGTACCATATCTTGTAAAACTAGATGTATTTTTGATCAACTTATTCCACTTGGGCTTGGCTACATCTCATGGAAATGTCATGTTCCTCAGCGGAGACCACGGTCCGTTTGCATTACAGGTATTCTGGCCTTCAGCTGGTGTACATAGTATCATAATCTACTCGCTTGTGATGATGGCATTTTTGCTAAAGATGAACATTCCACGAAATAGAAAGATTGCATATTTTGCTATGGGCGTAGTAGGAACAATAACTGTAAACGTAATTAGGATATTGTCGTTATCGATTTTTGTTCTAAAGGTATCTACCAACGTAAATGAATTCGAGTCATTCCATGGTATTGCAGGAGAGATAATGTTCTTACCATGGCTCTTCATATTCTTACTTATCGTAACATATGTTGAAACAAAACGTATCAAAAAACTGGGGCAGTGAAAAGTGAACCAGATCAAAGTAAATAATGATGTGGAAAATGGCATATATCGTATCGAAGAAATTTTTGTAAATCTAAAAAATACTGAAATTCTTTTAAAAATCTTTGAAACTAGAGAAAATCTTGAGGATGTGTTTGAAAACATCTCTGTAATTATTAGTGATAGCACGCATTACATGCATGTACAAAACGAAGATGCCACAATTGTGATTGGAAAAAACCATCTTAGAAATTCTGAAAAAAAAATTCTCTATCTTGATATAATTCACGAATTGGTACATGTGAGACAGCAAAGACAAGGACTGGATCTCTATGATAATTCGTATTCCTATGTTGACAGACCTACTGAGATTGAAGCATATGCAATTGCAGTTGAGGAGGCAAGAAGATTAGGCATGGATGACCGTGAGATATTTGACTATTTACACGTGGAATGGATCTCTCATGACGAACATAAACGTCTGGCCTCAAGAGTGGGAATTCTACTCTAGAAAAATTTTGTAATGTCTACCTGTCCACTGGGCTGAGTAAAGTCTGATACACGCACTCCTAATCGTCTTATGAGCAATTCTTGGTCTTCAAGTGACTCTTTTAGAAGTTGAATCACTGTTTTTTTGAGCTCATCAAGACTTGATGTATGGTTTCTAAGAGTTTTTGACTTTGTTCTGTTTGACAAGTCTGATTGGACAAATTGTATTCCGACTGATTTGAAAAGTATGTTATCTTTGACTATGGTTTCATGCAAGTCATCGCACAGCTTTTCCAAGTCTTTTACAAGGAAATCAAAATCTTTGGAATCTTGCTTTAGTGTTATTATGCGGCTGTATTGGATTGGGTCATGTCTTGGAGATACTGGATCGTCGTCTATTCCACGGGCCGCGTTGTATATGTAAGAGCCGACTTTTCTTCCAAACAACCCGTTTAAGGCAAAAACATCTACGCTACGAAGCTGCGATATTGTTTCAAGATTCATATCAGAAAATTTTTCCTCTGACTTTTTGCCTATTCCTGGAATTGTTCTAATTGGCAGTGGACTCAAAAACGACTCAATGTTCTGGGGCTCTACTATGGTAAGTCCATCCGGTTTCTTGTATCCTGACGCAATCTTGGAGACGAGTTTGTTTGATGATATCCCTATGGTGCTTGAAAGTTTGATTGTAG
>JAKEIJ010000087.1 GCA_022545805.1 Nitrosotalea sp.
GTACAATAGTCGCAGTTGATTCCAAGTTCTGTTCTCATTGTGGAAATGAGATGAAATCAGGTTAAGGTAAGAGAAAATGTTTTGCGCAAAATGCGGTATACAACTTCCAGATGATGCAGTCTTTTGCGTCAAGTGTGGTACAAAGCAGACACCAGTTTCTGTAACTACAAGTCAATCAGAAATGGATCCAGACGTAAAAGAAATAAAATGTCCAAACTGTAGTGCCCCGATATCACCCAAATTTGGCGAGATGGTGGTAACATGTGAATACTGCGGCAGTAGTGTAAGTCTTGAAAACAAGGGATGGAAAAATATTGCAAGACACACCATGTTGCCAATTACAATAGATGATCAGGACCAAGTAACTGCTACATTGCATCACATGATGGACAAGGGTTTGCTACACAGACATTTGCAAGAAAGTTCCAAGTTAGAGGAACTGAATCTTTCAATGATACCATATTGGATTATTCCTGTTACTGCTAAAACAAATCTTATTGCAACTGACATTGCTGCTCAAGTAGGAAGCATTGCGGCAACTGCAGCCATGGCAGGCCTAATGGGAGGAGCAATGGGCGGTGGTTCTAGAAGAGGAGGAGGTTTTGGAGGAGGAATGATGGATGGCATGTTGTTTGGAACCATGATGGGCGGAGGCGGAATGATGGGTGGAGGAGGTAATGCAACCAAGGCATATACTGTAAATGAGAGTTACAACTGCCCAGTAGTTGCAATAAAATCTTTGACTTCATACCAGCCACATGGGTATGAATTTCCACTAGATAACAGAGTTGACTTTGATTCAAAAAAGATCCCAAAATCAATCAAGATCCTAAATGGTGACATCAATGAGGACGGGGCAAAGAGCCTGGCAAAAAATATTGTAGACCAGATCCAGTCACAGACAGTCCACTCCAAATATCATCTGATAAGGCAGATGGAGACACAGGAGGAAGTGTCAGAAGGAGAGCTGTTGCACGTTCCAATATGGTTTGCGCAGTATGATCACAAAGGTAAGAAGATAATTTTGATAATTGACGCAAACTCTGGAAACGCAATCAATAGCATAGGTCTTAGTTAAGATTTTTAAAAATAATATTGTACAGGACATAGAAGTATCTCCTATACCATTGTTAAACAAGAGTTAAATCAAAAAATACATATCATATTGGATGGTACAAAATACACTCTTAATCATCTTGGGTGCAAGTGTTGGCGGAACAATAGTAATAGCAGTAGGAATGATGTCAGCATCAGGATGGTCAACTCCTGGAATATACACAGGAACAAGTGACGCATCACATGCGCCTTCCAGCACAACTAATTGCTATTCATTTCAGACAGGATGTAAAAATACAAACAGTAGCATCCCAGAATCTGCAATGGACTCGGGTGCATATCTGAGCGGCAGTTATAATCCGTAAATTTTAGAATCCATAGTTTTTTATTTTATTATCCAAGTCTTGGTTCTAGCATTCTGGTGGCATCTATGACATGAGAGAGTGAAATTTTTTTAATTTTCTAAATTGTAACTTGGCTGTGTTTTTACTTTATTTCTTAAAAATACAACAAGTACTATAGATACAATTGAGAGTATGCCTGCACTAGAGAATATTTCAAGATACGATAAAGCAGTAGGAAATACTCCCTGAATATTTGGAATTGTCTGGCTGTACATTTGTTGGAACATTCCTGCAACTGATGGTCCAAGGGACTGACCTACAAGAATCAACAATACAGACATGCCAAGAGATATGCCTTCTGCTTTGTGTGGAGATGACACCAGTATGATGTTAAACCCACCAACAAATGTAAACGACAACCCAACCGATATTATTCCAAGTGCGGCAGATATCATAAATTCCGTAGAGTGGAATGCCACCAGCCCGAAAAATCCTATTGTACAAATCACAGTGCCAAGTGCAGTCAGTCTGAAATTTCCTACCTTTGATACAATAAAACCAGATGCTGCTGAAACTATAAGCGATATTATCATAAATGGAAGCTGGACATTTGCTGTTGATATTGCATCATCTCCAAAACCCAGAGGTCTTGGACTCTGCACCAATATTGGAATGGTCTGGTATACCATGAATGTCGATACGCCAACTATCATGAGTACCACATTAGTTGGCAAGAGTATCTTGTTTGCAAGAACCTTGAAATCAATTAATGGATGTTCTGTTCTTTTTTCTACCAGAGTAAATACAAGTAAAGATGCTGCAGAACCTGCAAAGAATGCAAGCGAGTTCATGTTACCTTGGGCAATTTCTTCAATGTATGACACCCCCATTAAGAACAAGATTACGGTAACAGAGAGTGCGATTGCTCCCTTGATATCAATTCCATGATATTGTCCAGGATCTATGGATTGTGGAATCTTGATGAGTTTTGCCATTACCACTGCAAGAATTATGGCAATAGGAAATACCGAGAAAAATGTTGCGTGCCATCCATAGCTTGAGATGATTCTTGCACCAACTATGAGCCCTACTACAGAGCCTCCAAAAAATGTGGACGTAAATATTCCTTGAGCAATTGCAAGTTTTTTCATTGGGAATATATCCCGCACAATGCCAAACGCGATTGGAAACATGGATATTCCCACACCTTGTGCAATTCGTGCAAATATCATGGTATCAAACGAGTTTGCAAATCCTCCCCCTAGAATTCCTGCAGCATATATCATCATGACAATCAATAGTATCTTCTTTTTTCCATACACGTCTGAGAGCTTGCCTGCAATAGGAGTCATGACAGCACCTGCGATAAGATATGACGATAAGATCCAAGATGCAGTATTGTATGAAACACTAAAGTCTTTTATGAAATTAGGAATTGCAGGTAGAACCATTGTTTCTCCATACATTGTAACTAACGCAAGACTGCTGATTATTGCAAGCGCAAGCCATGCAGAAGATGATACGGTCGGATCTGCTTCCTTTTCATTAGTCATGTATTTGCAATTTGCTTTGATACTTCATATAAGTTAGGAAGTATTGATGCGGTTATCAAGTGAATGCAAAGTAAGTTGATTGTTGACACCTAGCAAAACTAGATCATTTTTTCTTTAATCTTCCAACTTCGGGCAACCCAAGAGCAAAATGTATGTGAATGCAATCATGTCCTTCATCATTAGTACAGTACATTCTTCCTTCCTTGAGATACACCTCGACAATTTTTTTTATTTTATTGTCGCGAAGTATGATTGTATCACCAGTGCTTATTTTTTCAATATATGGTGCATAGGATTTCAGGAATGCATCCTTTTCGACGCTTTGCAGTATGGTCTCGTTGACGTAATCAACTAGCGTGAGGCCCTTTTCTGCAGCTTTTGTCTTTGCCTTTTCGTATACATCATCTTTTATGGCAACAGTCGGCTTGCGCTTGGATCCTGTGTGTGATGACATGTCTTTGACATGTCTTTCTGTGATGCTCTGAGATATACACCAACCGGTCAACAGCATCTGAGCGCCAAGTTATCTACACGTAATACTTATTACGTCTTGATGACATGCTATTGACATGTCATCGACAGGTTCCAAGACAAATGACACGCCAAAACGCAACCGTACTACGTTACAGTATGATCATAACACATCAAAATTATTGTACTATGATGCCAAGTTTCATGGTAGAACCAAGGTACAGCAACTGCGTGAATTAATCAAGGCAGACATCAAGCGACACAAGATAGAGATTCCATCACGACAAGAGCCTGGGAACAGTACCAACGGAGTGCGGGAGAGATGATCAGATTAGCTCTTGTGTTTGGTATTGTGGTTGCAATGATATCATTAGGACATTTTGCATATGCAGATGGTCAAAAGCTTGTCTGTGTGTACCAACCCATGGACTTATTCATGGACAAATCATTGCCAGGTCTGATAGTATCTCAAGTGCAGACAC
>JAKEIJ010000088.1 GCA_022545805.1 Nitrosotalea sp.
CATTAATTTGTTAATCTAAAAATTTTTTATTGTATTATATATCTCAATTCCAGAGATGATTCTAATCGCTGATAATGCTGGATTAGTATAATTTTATTACCTATGTAATCGTAGCAAAAAAGATGGTAGTCAAAAGACAAAAACATCCTCCTAAACGTGAACAAACACGAAGTATTAGCTACAGACTGCCTGAATACATTGTTAATGAATTGGAAACCGAGGCAATGCAAAAAGAAGTTTCACAAAATGTACTTGTAAAACAAATCTTGGAAAAATATGTTAAATGGGATAGATTTGCAGACAAAATAGGAATAATTCCAGTACCCAAAGAAATTCTCAAGATTCTTGGTAATGAGATGAAAGGAGATGAAATAAACAAAATCATTGATGCCATGGTTCCTCTGATTAAAGATTGGGTTATGTTCATGAAAGGAAGCTATGACCTAAAACGAGCAATTGAAACACTAGAAGATTACATGCGTGCATCTGGTATGACATCGGATCATAGGATTGAAGGTGGCATCCATCATTTTATAATACAACATAATCTTGGGATCAAGTGGTCTCTTTTCACGGAATATCTTCTAAAACAAATCTTTCATCAATTCCTGCCAAATCTTGCAATGCAATGCAAGACAACTCCAAATACTACAATAGCAAGTATCGCACTTGGTGCAGAATTTAGTGAACACGATTATTAAAATTCACTTGTAATAAATTATAATGTATATTTACTTGTATTCTCTTACTTTGTAATCTATGATACTGTAACTACACCTATTCTCCATGGGTGTATAGAACAGTAATAGTGGTACACTCCAGGATTGTCGAATTTATAGGTAAATGTCTCACCAGTCTTTAAGACAGGACTGTTAAACATTGGGATGATAGTACCCTGGTCATTTATGCTCTGAATAGTATGTCCTATGTTATCCTGATTTTGCCATGTTACTGTGGTTCCTCGTAAAATCTCTGAGTTGAGCGGAACGAAGAAACCTGCACTTGATTGTGCTGAGTTTCCATTTGGAATGGTCACATTTGCAATTAAAGTGGAACCTACGTTTGTAAGTAGATCTTTTCCGCTTGCAAGATATTCTATAAGATAATTCTTGCCGTTGACATTCATCTCGGCACTTATTTTCCATAATGACCCTACTTTTGATGAAAGTAATCTGTTGCCATCTAAAACCACATCGTATGATATTGCCTGCCTTGATGTAGCTGGTCCTGTGGCATGAAATGAACCATCATTATTGTAATTGAATTGCCACTTGTCTGGAGTTATTTTTGCAATCATTGTGGATTTCTCTGCACTCATTATCAAATAACCGCTGTCTATCGTTGTTTGATTATGAAGAAGGATTTTGATACTGGATACATACATTTTTGGTGAATCTCCATTTAATAGTCCGATTCCTGATCCTTTCATTACAATTGATGATGAATCAGCATACGCTGCATTATATGCTAGCATAGAAATTACAACAAAAGATAAAATAATTAATTTCATTACTGTCTAGATGCATAAGTTATAATTTTAACTCAAGCATAATTATCAATGCTGATAATCATTTACTCATATGATTTTTGATTATCATGAGAGATAATCATGTTTTCTCTTTAATTGAGTGACTTGA
>JAKEIJ010000089.1 GCA_022545805.1 Nitrosotalea sp.
AAAACCAATAGTGGAATTAAAGATTACCGGAGAAGGTTACGAGCCAGGACTGGTTCAAGCACAGATCTCAAAATTAACGGATATAACATTACGCTGCTTTTGGAAATATATTTCAAAAGAACAGAACGGTTCCGTATATGTGAATAAGCCATTGAAGATCGAAGATGAGATGTACAGGATTGCAACAGACATTCTTGGTTCCACAGAGATGGCAAATTTTGCAATAAACGAACTTTTACCATTATTATCAAAAGGGAATACAGACGAGGCAAGCCAGACAATAATTGATAATTTTGAGAGATTCAAAAAAGGAGTAAAACATGCTACAATCAGTTGAGCTGGAAAACTTTCTGTCACACAAGAATACAAAGTTGACATTTGACAAAGGTGTCACAGTATTTGTCGGGCAAAATGGTGCTGGAAAATCAAGCATCATAGATGCAATAACATTTGCATTGTTCGGAGAGCACCTGAGAAAATCAACAAAGGGACTATTACGAAGAGGAAACAACCAGGCATATGCAAAAGTAGAGTTTTCAATAGGAAATAGACACTTTGATGCAGTTCGCAAGATTGATTCCAAGGGAACGGTGGGTGCTGTACTTCAGGAAAAGGTGAACGGTGAACTAGTCCCTCTTGCGGCAGGGGAACGAAAGCAATTTGGTGAATCTATGACAAAAACCATAGAATCCCTAATTGGGCTAGACTTTGAAAAACTCAAGGTTGCATCGATCGTTCAGCAAGGAGAACTTCAGGCAATAATCGAGACAGACCCTAGAAAATTCAAGGAACTGATCAATGCAGTAATCGGAATAGATAAGCTGGATATCGCATTCGAATCCATGAAAAAAACAATTGACAGTTTCAGAGATACTACAAGGACCAAACTAGGTTACGATGATACCAATATCGATGTTTTACAAAACAGAGTTGATATGTTGTTAAAAGAGATAGCATCGCTTGAACCACAAAAGAAGAGGCTTGAAGATGACAAGAATTTACAAGAGCAAGAATTTGTCAAACTAGAAAAAACCATTGAAACAGAGATTCCAAAAGAGCTAAAGATTAAAGAAATAGAGAACAAGAAAGAAGACCTTCTCAGATACATACGGGATACCATCGTCAAGATGAAACGAGACTTGGTAGAAAAAGAGAAAAAACTTGCCGAGTGCTCAAACAGCTTGTCGATTGCATCATTGAAGGTACAAGTAGAAATAGATGCAAAGCAGGCACAGTTAGACATTGATAAGATCAATACAGAACTAAAGCAAGTTGGCGAAAACACAGCCACAATCAAAAGCCAACAAGACATTGCAAATAGATTACACCTTGTAGATGGCAAATGTCCAGTCTGTGATTCTAGTGTAGAGAAACTAAACCCATTGTTTGATGAAAAATATATCACATCAGAACTTGAGACATTAAAAAAGAAGAAAGAATTTTTCACAAAGGAAAGCATTACAATTCAGAGCAAGAAAAAAGAACTTGACCTGAAATTACAGCAAGTCATAACAGCAGAAGGAATTCTGGCTTCGAATAACATCAAAAACCAAGAGGATTTGGCTAGACTTCAAGAGGAGATATCAAAATTACAGGTAAATACAAGAGAATTGCCTCATGAGTTAAGCACTACAAATCTAATTCAATATGCAATTGACGAATACTCGACTGATATGATAAAAATAATAACCAATCTAGTTGACGAGACCAGAGATTTTAACATCAACAATTTCAGGGATTTAAAATCAAGACTAGAACAACAAAGAAAAATTCTCAGTACGCTAGACCAAAATATTGTTGCAGTAAATACAAAATTAAAGATTCACCAAGATGATTATGAAAAGATCTCAAAAATATTGTTTGAATTGCAGATAGTGAAACAATACGTCTCAAGCCTTGAGACAATACGAAACCAAATCTACAACAGAGATGGCCCTGTTGCCACTAGCCTTCGCTCCTGGGCACTCAACATGATATCACAAAAGGCATCAGATTATCTTTCAACGTTTAATGTAAAAATTCAGAGAATTGCATTGAGTGAAAAATCAAGAGATATTGGAATAACATGTTATGCAGGAAATCTAGAGCTTGATCTAGAATCGTTGAGCGGTGGAGAAAAAGTCAGTGCGGCACTTGCATTGCGTCTTGGAATGGCTCACTTGATGGGAACATCAAACTTGAATTTCATAATTCTTGACGAACCAACCACTCACTTGGACCAAGAAAGAAGAAAATCCCTTGTGAGCGTACTATCGCAGGCATTTGAATCAAACATTGATGCAATATCCCAGTTTATCATAATCACACATGACTCTGAAATATTTGAAAACTCAAACATTGATGCAATCTATGATTTCAAGTCAACGCCAGAAGGAACTATAGTTACGCCAATCTAGACGCCGTATTTACGGGCAGCCTTCCATCTTTTGGATGAAATAGCCTTTCTTTTGGATCTCGTTGGCAATGGGTTCTGGTGCACCTTGTGAATGGCAGAACTGACATTCCTCGGTTGAAACCTTTGACTCACCCTCTCCGATAGTCTTGAGCCATTCTTTTGCATACTGGATTGCCTTTTGGTGATCCTTCTGGCTTGTAATGACGTCAAAATGCATCGTATGGCCGTCCTTTGCCTCTACGTATGTATCGTATACGTGAATTTCCATAATTCTTATTCTAAAATAGGGATATTTAATCTAATTTGGACAAGTTTTTAACGAATACAAAAAGATTGCAAAAAATTAAACTCGATCAATGCTCAAAACATCCGAGTTTGCGATCAAAAAAGAGATAGGCATTTTTTTGTTACTATATCTTGATTGACTGTTCTTTACTATGGTCCTCCTGCACAGTTGTTTGTACAGGAATACCATTCATGTAGATTAGCTCCCACCGTTGCTGCCCTTGGTCTTACAGTACTATGATCATCTCCCCAGTATTGAAAGATTACATCGTGCGTACTGCCATGGCAACTACTACAATCGGCTGGATAGACGTAGTATGTGCTATTAGAATTAAGACCTAAGAATGTATATCCATCCTCATTGGCAAATCCAGTCTGGACTACATTGTTAGCAGAGTCTAACAGTGTAACAAACATTGCAGCATCAGGACCTGTTCCAGCACTACATGTAGCGGCAAAACATGGATCCCAATAAGCTGCTGGAATTCGGTGGGCGTATACGGTTATTCCAGGTGATGCGACTTGTGTTGTCGCAGTTGCAGTATTTGATGGACTACTTGTTCCTATTGAATTTATTGCAGATACACGGTAAGTGTAAACAGGGGTTGAAGAAAGACCTGTATCATTATAGCTAGTAGATGTTGTTCCAGTGTTTTGTACAATTGCAGACCATGTATTTTGACTATCATCAGATCTATCAATCTCGTAACCTGTTATTGTAGAACCTCCATTATCGACGGGTGTTGTCCAAGAAAGTTTGATTTGTGACAAGGATGTTGCCGAAGCTGTTAATGCAGTCGGGGGTTGAGGCAAGGTAGATGAATTCATTGAATATTCATTGCCGCCGTAAATGTCTGGGATTGCAGGTGATGATGTGATTAGAACATTGTTAGAGTCATACACCTTGATTGTCCCAGCAAGTGGAAAGTGATATGCGCCAACATCGAGGTCTGCAGTATTGCCTCCAGCCTTAGCCGTTGCAAGCGCATTGCCTGCAGAGTCTACCAAGTATACTGTATCTGCACTAGCAGGGAGATTTATCACCTTGACATCTTCTCCTGCTGTTATGTAATAGTCAAGAAATGTGCCGTTTAGAAGTTTGCCAGGATATGATGATTGTGGCTCAAGAAATACATTGAATGGTCCAGGCATTTGCAAGTCCAAGGTACTATTTGTGTATACCATGTTATGGTCCAAGTAGACCTTGAGATAGTTGTTGCCGTTTGTTATTATTGTACAATCCCTTGTAAGTGGTTGGTTGGCACTAGTGTCTGCCCATAGTACATGAAATTGTGTAGCCTGGGTTGCATTACCGCCTGTATATACCACTGCCCATGAAGTTCCAGCTGAACTTGTGATTGCGACACATGTTACATAGTTGATTTTGGCTTGTGATGTCTGGACATACATTGCATTTTCATAAAACTGGTTTGGTATTGTAGATACAGGTGTTGTTACTACAGAGTGGAACAATGTAGCAGTTTCCCTTGGAGATGCTGCATAAATTCCAGCCCATGCTCCATCAGAAGTTGCTTGTACTCCTATGTTCAATCCAAGTATGTTTTTGAAAAAGTCATATGGTGCATTTCTGGCTGGTGCATCCCCTCCGTATATCCAGTATCGCGAGTTTGCCACCAGTTGTTGTTGCGTCTTGGTCTCATTGTTTAGCGGGTCCTTTGCGACAAGTCCAAATTTGATTTGATTGGTGTGTAATGTTGAAACTGTTTTGTATATTGCAGACAAGTTAGTTGTGGTACCAGTTCCTGTAGTGATACTGTGTAACCTGTCTGTCACATTGTCTCCCCAGTGGGAGAATGTATAATTGCCATAATCTTCAACGCCTGTTTGATATTGTTGATTGTTATTTACTCCAAAGCTCTGTGGTGTAAAGCCGTCTTTTATCGTAGTACCATTTTGCTGTAGTATGGTGTAAAATCCTGGCAGGGAAATGCCAAGGTCGTCGGAACTTTTGACTGTAACAGATGATGGACCTATGGCAGATTGATCACGATATATTGCCGTGATCAAGGCGTCACTTGTTATTGCTATTGATTTTTCACGTATGTTTGAGCCACTGTCTGACCAATTATCAAATATGATGTTGTTGTAATCGCTTGGAACTACCAAGTAGTTTTGACCTTGTTGTAGTGTAAATGAGACAGGAGAAAAGCCCCATGATATTACAGCCAAAGTCGTAGGATCCTCAAGTGTCACAAAAAGGCCTGTGATCATTGTGCCGTTTGCTGCTTGTGTATTAACTGTCAACGTACTTGTACCAGTGGCAGCATGTGCAACATTTGAAAACATTGCTGGACCGGATGATAATGTGACCAGAACAAAAAATCCTACTAGCAAAAATTTCTGCGATAATTTTTTATTACCTATTTGAGACATTTCTATTTGTAATTATTTTTCATAGTTTAATCTCATATACGTACATTATACTGTAATTTTTTCTAACTGAAAATCAAAGTGCGCCATTAGTTCAGTTTTTCAATACTGTAATTTTTTCTAACTGAAAATCAAAGTGCGCCATTAGTTCAGTTTTTCAATACTGTAACTATTTTTTTAAACATGATATGTTGTTACAGAATAGTTGCCTAGAGAATTCAATGCATGATTACATTAACACCAAATTCTAGTTTATCGTATGAAAAGAACAAGTGTAGTTTTACTTGGAATTTTGCTCTTTGCAGTAGTGGCGACTCCAATGATGTTGGCATCAAATGCTGACGCGGCTAAATCAAAAGCTAACGCGACTCAATCAAAACCTGGATATTTTGTAATTCCACCAAATATAATTCCACCAATAAATCCTAGTAAGCATGTCACTATTCCAGCACACCATATCGTGATACATCCATCTAGACAAGTACCTGTGATCGGTGAGTCTCCTGTAAAGTCATCAGTAGACGTAAGTTGGTCATGTGCCAAGGATGTCTCCAAAAAGGGTAATTCTGAGAACAAGTGTGACTTTACAAAAGACCTGAAGAAGAAAACAAACAACGACACCAACTCCAAAAAGACTGCTAAATCTAAAAACACTCTTCGTGGTGGCTTTAGCAATGACACCAACTCCAAAAAGACTGATAAATCTAAAAACACTTCATGATGACTTTTCTGAAAGCCAAGCCATGAGTTTTGTTGCAAGATTACATGATCTTGGCAAATCCTTTTACGCTAGTTTGACTAGTAATTGACAATGTGGGGCGCAAAGAACGAATTCAAGTGTAAAGACTGTGATACCATTTTTACAGACAAGGACCACCTTGAACGACACAAACACGTTCACAAAAAGTAAATCTACATGATCTTTACTGGGACTGGTACAATGCCTGAGTTGTAA
>JAKEIJ010000090.1 GCA_022545805.1 Nitrosotalea sp.
TCAAAATAATTCCGAGCCAGCTTCGCTCTATAAATTCAATGATGGAATTGGAACATTGGGGTTCATCCCGTCAATTACAGAACCATTTTGTGGAAACTGTGACAGAGTAAGAATAACGTCTGATGGACGATTTCTTACTTGTCTTTTTGAAAATCCTGGAAACGACATTAAGAGTTTAATGCGCTCCGGCAAGTCTGATGAGGATATCTCGAACCATCTATTGGAAGCAATGCAAGGCAAGCCCGAGGGTATAATAAAATTAATCAGATCTAATCAGTTAAAACCAAAATTAAATTTGATGCATACTATAGGAGGATGATATGGTACAAAATAAACAGTTACAAATTATTAAGGTGAAATTATTTGCATCATTCAAGGAAATAGTTGGAAAAAGCGAGGTATCATTTGAAATTGAAAAATATGCAACTATATCTGACCTAAAACAATTACTCTTAAACAATTATCCTCAATTATTATCCCAAAAATTCCAAGCAATTTATGCAGTAAATCATAAAGTATCTGATGATTCTACCATATTATCAGCTAGCGATGAAGTCGCAGTCTTTCCCCCAGTGAGTGGTGGCATATGATCTCAATAACTGAAAAACCAATCAATCTAAATGATATATTATTACATTCTAAAGATGATTCTGCAGGGGCAACCACTCTATTTCTGGGCAGTGTAAGGGACCACAATGAAGGGCAAAACGTCTCAGGGATATATTATGAAACATACAAAGAGATGGCACAATCAGTTCTTTTAGAGATAGAAAGTGAAGTTTTTAAAAAATGGAATATGAAAAAATTTATTGCAATACATAGAATAGGAGATCTTAAAATCGGAGAAGTGAGTGTGGCAGTTTCAATTTCTACAGAACATCGAAGTGATGCCTTTGAGGCATGCAGGTATGCCATAGATGCAATAAAAACAAGAGTGCCGATATGGAAAAAAGAAAAGACAGTGACTGGACAGCAATGGGTCCAAACCAAGTGATAAGACATGGGAATGTTTGATGTAACAAATAAACCAGATACATTGCGACGAGCTGTTGCACTAGCCATAGTAAAAACTTCACCTGAAACAATACAACTCATAAAAGAAAGAAGATCTCCAAAGGGCGACATCATTGAAGCTGCAAAGATTGCTGCAACCATGGGAGCAAAGAAGACGTGTGATTTGTTACCTTATTGTCATTCAATTCCAATTGATAATGTCAAAGTAGATGTCGAATTGAAAGAAAGTTCGATTGAAGTTCGGGTGGAGACAAAGACGATTTGGAAGACAGGTGTGGAGATGGAGTCATTGACAGCTGCCTCTATTGGTGCTCTTACAATTTATGACATGCTCAAACCAGTAGATGACAATTTATCAATTGAATCAATAAAACTTCTTGAAAAGAGTGGTGGCATAAAGGGCGTTTCAGAAAAAAGTAACAAGAAACTTAGAGCGGCAGTTCTTGTCATAAGTGATTCCACTTCGCAAGGTACTAGAGAAGACAAGTCTGGTAAATTAGCTGTTGAACTATTAGCGAAAAATGGTTTTGAAATATCAGAATGTGTTGTTGTTGCAGATGACTCAAGTTCAATAGAATCAAGTCTCAGAAAATTTTGTGATGAACTCAAAGTTGATCTAGTTATAACAACTGGTGGAACTGGAATTGGTCCAAGAGACATCACACCCGAGGTAACCAAAAAAATCATAGAAAAAGAGATGCAAGGATTATCAGAAGCCATTAGGACATATGGCCAACGAAGAACACCTTTGTCCATGCTGTCTAGAGGAGTTTCAGGTGTTCGTGGACAGACACTTATTGTAAATGTGCCAGGCAGTGCGAAAGCGGTTTCAGAGTCATTTGAAGCGTTATTCCCAGGATTGTTGCACATATACAAGATGTTAGGCGGTTATGGGCATTAATTGAATTATTATTTTTACTAATACCAATATTTTTTGGAATTAGTTTCATTTATTCAAGCGTAGGCTTTGGAGGCGGGAGCAGCTATATTGCAATACTAGTTCTTGCAGGAACTAGTCTTGTTTTAGTGCCACCCATTTCACTTGTACTGAATATAATAGTGGCAGGAGTGGCCCTGTTTAATTTTGCAAGGGCAGGTCATCTCTCCTTGAGATTTGCATTACCTTTCTTGTCGTCCATACCATTTGCATTTTTTGCTGGGATGATAAAACTCCCTCAAATCAATTTATCCATTGTTTTCATAATTGCACTTTTTACTGCATCTGCAACACTTCTTATATCTGGAATGAAAAAAATTGAGAGCAAGCCGGATAAAGTAAGACGAATAAATCTCAATCAAAAAGAATTGTTCGCAGTTTCAGTTCCGACAGGTGCAGGTCTTGGAACACTTGCAGGGCTTGTAGGAATTGGAGGAGGAATATGGTTGTCTCCGTTATTGATCTTGACTGGAATTTCAGATACAAAAAAGACTGCAGCCACCGCAAGCTTGTTTATAGTAACAAATTCAATCGCAGGTCTGATTGGGCATTCCATTAAGAACACTCCTGATGCCTCTTTTCTCCTACCTCTTGCCCTTGCAGTTCTTGTAGGAGGAATAATTGGTTCTAAACTTGGAGCATTCAAGTTAGATCATGACAAATTACGGATAATAGTGGGAGTTGTTGTTGGAGTGGCTGGTATCAGTCTTACAATTAAACTATTGACAGGATAGCTTCTGAAACATAAAATGATGTCTTCCCAATTTGGATCACCTGGCGGCAAACCCGTTTCTTAGCCATTATGAGAAAAATCATTAATTATCCTACTAATTTTATATCGAAAAATCAGCTTCAGCCTTTACTCAAAAAACATCAGCGATACAATTTGAAGAAAAATGAACTTGTTCAAATCATACTGTTAAAAAGTTATCTGTCAAAGAACTGTAAGGACTCATTTTTAAGTTAAAAAATAAAAATTCTTCCTAAATTGCTGCAGTAATATCGTAATACATGTTGTCTTCTCTATGGCCTCCTCTTCCTTTACCTATATGCTGATAATCTGAAACAAATTCAATAGAACTAAGCCATTTCACCATCTTGTATCCTAATTGTGTTTCAACACGCAATCTCAATGGAGCACCATGAGCTTCTGTAAGAGGTTTGTAGTTCATTTGATATGCAAGAATTGTCTGTGGATGATTTGCAAGTTCCATGCTTATCACCTCATAAAATTCCCCATTCGCATCTGTTTGATAAGATCTAAAAACAACATACCGAGCTTGCGCCAGTGGTTTACATTGTTTTACGATTTCAATCATTGGAACCCCTCCCCATTGAGCTATTCCAGTCCATCCTTGAATGCAACTATGCTCTGTAATTTGCTCTTGTTTGGCAATTTTTTGAAGTTCCGCAAGAGAATAATGTCTTGGCTTTTCTACAAGACCAAAGATTTCAAGTTTCCAATCTGCAAAGCTATTCTCATAAAGCTCTTTGTATTCTCTGGTATCTGGAGGATATCCATTAATCCTAAAAAATGGAGTAATTTCAGATTTGGAATGTTGTTGCCGCGATACAACTTTTCCAAACAGTGAACGTTTTAATGGTATCAATATGGCACCAATCATTTTTTGAGTAAACCTGGGATTATGCAATGAGATTCCAGTTGACCATATGTGTACAATCAGAACAGAAACGCAATAGAAAGCGAACAGACCAATAGCAGTAGCAAGATTGATTCCTTTTCCGTCCCCCAGAACTATGTTTCCCATGTTTTCTGGAAATTTATTCAAAATAACCATTGCTAGATGAGCAACAATAAATAATACAAACGCAAGCATGCCCAAAAAATGAAGACTTCGTGCAGTCTGTCTACCTCTAAAAATTTTGGGATACCATGGAAATCTTGCGCCTATTGCAGGTGACATGGCAGCACCAGTTGCAATCATGAATGGGCCAAGAAAAAAGACAACAAAAAAATATGTTAGTTGTTGTAATGGATCGTAAGGATTCCCGCTAGCCATTGGATGCATGCTAACCAGAGACATTGCATACTGCAGTGCGTTTGGAAAGATATTCCAAGAGGTGGGAACTAGACGCACCCATTCCCCACTTGTAAATAATAATGTATAATATGCTACTCCATTTCCAAACCAAAAAAGAGCAGAAATAAAGTGCCAATGCCTTCCTAGTCCAAGATTTTTATGTCCTGGAAGGGCGATCCATGATGAAAATGATTCTTCCTCTTCCAGAGAAATCCAAAGTCTGTCTTTGGGAATCTTTTTCTTTGTGAATTTTATCCATTCCGTACCGGGTTTTGCATCATCTTTAAAGTAAAGTTTGGGCAGAGAGCTTAGTATCTCAATACCACTTCGTATCAACAAAGTGATAAAAATGACATTGATAAAATGTGCATATCTTAACCAGAATGGAAAATCAATCAAATAAAGTCGACTCCGACAGAGTATTTTGAAAACCTAAATTCCATCTAATTGACAATACAGCATTGTACTATTTGTGCAAAGCTATTATTTTTTTTTAAGATTAATTCTTCATTATTAGCAAGTGGTACAGTACAAGACAAATTTGTACAAAGGTCTAAATGGCGAACATTAGGAGTTTGACACATCTAAATCCGAAATCTTACACCAGTTTTTTAAATCATTATAATATCATATAGATGAAAACTCTATACCATTGAACAAGTAAAAAGATAAATCTTTGTCTTGAATGTATTATACAGGAACTAATGGCAGACATTATTGTTTGAAATCCCCACTAGCACTCTTTATTGAATATTTTTCACATGAATTTTTTATCTTCATCAAGAATTGTTTTGCAGATCTGAAATAACTGGAATGTTGAATTGTAAACTAGGTAATACATAACATAACATGCATGTACAATGTCTTGAGATTCTACGTAAAGAATTTACTCCATATTGCAAACTTGTAGAAAAATTTACCACATATTGCAAATATGATAGAAGAATCTACTAGAAGATACTAACTATGACTTTTTAGGTATCTCGATGATTTTCTTTATGCGGGATATAATGATTTGAGAAAAACTGTCATTTCCAAATTTGGCGATCCTTTTTTTATAGATGACTATGGTAAAATGGAGTTACAGGGGTTGGTTATTTGTTAAAAAAAATCCTGATCATTACTCTTGTATTACTCATAATCAATTTTACACAAGCTTCTGCTTTACTTGGTACTGGCATAAGTTCTCCTAATGTGAAAATTGGCGTGACAGCTCCAACTACAACTGTATCAGCTCCA
>JAKEIJ010000091.1 GCA_022545805.1 Nitrosotalea sp.
GAGCCCCGTCTTCAACTTGGTCTCTTGCAAGTTTTACCAGTTCCTCAAAGTTGTCATTTAGTACACATTCTTTTGCCTTTTTAGATCCTTGGGCATTTAGCCTCTCTCCAATTATTAGGGGTGCAGGATTTTGTTGTAGGTCAACAGCCTTTAATGCAGAACTTACTCTGGGAGTTTTCAACAGCATCGTTCTCTAGATCTTTTTCTAAATACCTAGCGGTTATTCTCTGTAGCTTTTTCGTCAATTACTTTACGTAGAAATGAGATATGATCAACATTTGTGCCACAGCACCCCCCAATTATCCTCACATTTGGATACTGGTTTAGAAAATCAGCCATTATGTTTGCCATCTCTTTTGGCTCCATTTTATAGACTGCACTTCCACCTCGGTTTTCAGGCATTCCGGCATTTGGTACAACAAGTAACGGTAACGAATCCTGCTCGTTTAACCATTGCACGCTAGAGATCATTTCAGTAGGACCTGTAGAACAGTTCAGGCCAAATGCATCAATTCCCATTTCAGACACCGTAGTATATGCAGCTTGAACATTTGTACCAAGAAGCATTTTACCATACTTGTCTAGTGTAACATTTGCAATTATTGGAACCCTCTTGCCAGTTTTTTTGAATGCCTTGTGACATGCTTCAATTGCAAGTTTTACTTCCAAAATGTCTTGGCTTGTCTCAATCAATAATGCATCAACACCACCAAGTATGAGACCCTCGGCCTGGATCTCAAATGCTTCTCTGATTTCATCAAGTTTTATCTGTCCAAGAGATGGATCATTTGAGCTTGGAAGAAATCCTGTAGGACCCATAGAACCTATCACATATCGTGGTTTATCCGTAAATTCTTGTGTCACACTGACTGCAAGTTGTGCTATTTTTTTATTATAATCCAGTGTCTGGTCTCCATACCCATACTCTTCTAATTTTAGCTTGTTTGAACCAAATGTGTTGGTTTCAATACAGTCTGCACCTACTTGTAGGTATGAACGATGAATCTTTTTTATCCACTCAGGTCTTGTAAATGAAAGTCCATCATTGAATCCTTCCTTGCCATCTGGAAAATCTTCAGGTTTTGGATTTAATTTTTGGATCTCAGTTCCCATTGCACCATCAAAGAGTACAATTTTTTGTTTCATCAAAACATCTAATGGAATTTTTTCAGTCAAGTACAACTCATAGATACCATCATCAATTTAATTCTGTTTTGTTTGGATATATCATGAACCCGCTTCAAAGGTTATAATCAAGTAGTCAGGACAGTCAATTATGACTATAATTTATGAGATAAATCCACCAAAGGTTATTCAGGATACTATACTATCTCATGATCAGCTCTCAGACTCTGTTGAAAGACTAAAGGAGAGAGCTGCTAAGATTGGTCAAGCAAGCGACGGAATTCACCTTACAGACTCAGTTCTTGGAATTCCCAGAGTCTCTCCAATTACAGCTGGGTTTTTCATACGAAACTCTAACAACAAAATAAGAATTACTGCAAGCATACGTGTTCGTGACAGAAACATTACATCAATTACTCAGACAGTGTGTGATGCAATTTTATTGAATCTAAACGGAGTTCTTGTTCTCAAGGGCGATACACCCCCATCAGGTCCAAAAGATTCAGGTCTTGTTCCAAGTGACATTGTGAGACAGTTCAATGAGCAAGGTTTTGGAAAAAGAATTGACATGTATCTTTCAATTTCAAACAATCCAGACTTTGAAAAAATGCATAAGAAGATAGAAGCCCAGCCAAAAGGGTTTGTTACCCAAGTAGTAAGCTCAATAGACCAAGTTACCAGAATGGTTGACAAGCTAAAACCTCAAGGATTCAGAATAATTCCTTGTGTGTTGTTATCATCTGAAAAGAACAAAAAATCTGCCCAGATGTTAAATCTTGACTGGTCAGAGTATAGTAAAGACATGGTGGGATTTGTAAAACAGATAGACAAGATTGCAGGAAATGTATTGATAAGCTCTCCAAATGACTTTGCAGGTGCATTAGATCTCCTACATAGACTAAAGTAGATTCCATCAGATAGGAATTATCCAGATATGAAAACTAGCATCTAGCTTAAAATTAAAGATGGGCTCACAATTGAGCGTCATCAGATGCGATTGTTTGTTACATTATCCATATTTGCAACATTAATCGGACTTGGTATTATCACAGCTCATTCTGCATCTGCCAACGTGTGGATTCCAGATAACGAATTTATAGGATTTTACAATGCAAACGGTACCTATACAGTCATTGGAGCAGTCAAAAACACTGAAGCCAGTGCAATAATTCCAACAATTACAATCAATGTAAAAGACTATGACAAGACAGTATCAGAAAGATACACATTATCAACTGTAGATTCTCAAAAAGATATTCCGTTTAACATCAAAATACTGCAAGTGGAAGGCAAAAATGCTACACTTGAAAAATCTCAAATTAGTTTTGTTGTGACAAATCACAATTCAACAGACATTGAGATCATCTATGACAAGACATTGAAAAAACATGCAGATGGTCATGAGACTGGTTTTATCACAAACAATGATACATCTACTGCCTATGGAGTGAGGGTTTATGCCGCAATATACGGCAAGGATGGCAAGTTTTTGGACGTTGGAAAGAGCGTTGAGACAATCGAAAAAATGAGTCCAGGAGAAAAGATTGCATTTTCCATGTATCCGGATCCACAACATGCATCAATGGTAAGTTACTATAGCTGTTTTACGGTAGGAGCTGATCCAACCATGCCAGTATCAGTGACCAAAGATGGAAAACCATACAATTTCGTATATCTCACTTCAGGCTCTGTGGTGGATACCAAATATGATGATGCTACACATAGTATTACAGCAACTGTTAGGTATCCATTTCCAGATTCAGGGTTTGTAAACTTCATGTTTCCAGAAGAATCTGGCGCAGAGAAATTTTCTGTACTATCAAACGGTAAACCAGTAGAGTTTGTGCAAAGCAAAGATCCTGACGGATATTGGCACGTAGAATTGTCACTGTCTCCAAGATCCACATCATATCTTTCAATTTCTGGATTTGACCAATCTGGCGTGTATTATCCAGACAATTTCAGAAATTATATTCTAGCAATAATACCAGTTGCAGCAGCTGCAATCAGCATAATAATTTGGAAAAAGAGAAAGGATTAGGGGATCACAGGCAAGTTTTGTGCTTGCAATACTTTGTTTAGTATACTCAGATCAAATATGTTCGATAGATCTGGCTGTTTATCTCCCAAAAATCCTAGATCAAATGCATCCTGAGCAGACTTGGAAACAGAGGATTTTACAGGATCATATGTAATATCCATCCTTGCAAAGGCATTAGAGATAACATCATTGGGAATTGTTTGTCCAGTTAGATTTTGTAATTGAATATTGAAATCTTTGATTGATTCATCTTTGTTATTGTTAATCCATACGGTCTCTTTTACATGAGCCTCCAATAA
>JAKEIJ010000092.1 GCA_022545805.1 Nitrosotalea sp.
CAGATCTTCTCTTTTTAGGTAGATCTTTGCACCTCCTGCAAATCTTGTTAAATTTTCAGCCAAGTATAATGGAGTAGGTCTTCCAGCATACTGTGTTAGATAATATCGTAATTCTTTCTTAAAGTCTGCATCATCTTTGTATTTTAGGTATGCCTCTTCTAGTTCTTCTACTGCTGGAACAAGAGTTTCTGGAATGTATCTCCCACCAAACTCTCCGAATTTGCCATTTTTTGGGTATCTTAGTTTCATATTGACAACACCAACTCTGATACCAATCCCTTGATATTTTTACTCTTCATTATGCTACTACCTACCAAGAAAGCATCAGCACCACATTTTTTCAAAAACTGGATATCTTTTGGCGATTCTACCCCGCTTTCTGATATTATGACTCGCTCTTCATCTCTGTCTTTTAGGATGGATTTTGTGGTCTCAAGGTTTATCTCAAGTGTATCTAGGTTACGATTGTTTATTCCGAGTATGTCTGCCTTGGTCTTTGCAGAATCAAAAAATTCTTTTTTTGTGTGTGACTCTAACAATACTAAAAGTTTCTTTTTGTGTGCATATGAAACAAACTCATCAATGTCTTTTGCAAACTTTTTATCAAATATTGCCTGTATCAAAAGAACCATGTCTGCTCCTAATTTTTCTGCAGCATCAATTTGGGATTTGTCTACTACAATATCTTTCATCAACAGAGGTACCTTGACACTTTTTCGAATCTTTGTAAAATAATCTGGTGAACCATTAAACAAGTATGGCTGTGTTAAAACTGATAATCCTATTGCACCACCATCCACCATCTGTTTTGCAATCATGACAGGATCTGATACCTCTCTTATGTTTCCAAGTGACGGTGATGAAAATTTTACCTCTGTTATCAGTGAAGCATGCTCGTTACTTCTAATTTGTTTGATTAGGTCTTTTTCTGATTTGGAATTTTTATAATTGATTTCGTAGGTGCCATCGTTTATTGCCTTTTGTGAATTGTTGGCAAGTTTCTCAAGCATATCTTTCATTTTTTCTCAAAAGTCTCCAGCTTTGTTACATCTCCACAATATTTTATGAAATCTTTGAAAAGGTCATATGCCTTACCATTTTTGATTGATTCAAGTGAAATCTGTAGCGCCTCATCAAATTTCTCTGAAAACCCGCCAATAATTAACCCGGCTGCTGCATTAAGTGCGGTAACCTCAATCATGGGCTTTTTGGCAGTCCCATTTAACACTGAGACAAAGGCTCCTATTGCCTCATCTTTTGTTCTAATCTGAAAATCTGAGATTTTTGCTTTGTCCAAACCAAGATCTGCTGGGTCAAGTACTGAACTTGTCACTTCGCCCTTGTTTAGTTGATAAATGTAATTTTTGGATGTTGTAGATAATTCATCAAGACCATCTTCAGAGATTACAGTCATTACATTTGTAGCTCCTCTTGACTCTAAAAGGGATATGACACGACTAAGGTATTCTTTTGAATATACTCCGACAAGCTGGTGTTTTACCTGGGCTGGATTGCAAAGCGGGCCTAGTAAATTAAATGCGGTTCGTCTGCCAACCTGTTTTCTTGCGTCTGCAACATTTTTCATGGCAGGATGAAACTTGGGGGCAAACATAAAGCCAATTCCAAATTTTTCAAGTATCTCTTGGACTTTGGGTGGCTCCATGTTTAGATCATATCCAAAGTATTCAAAAATGTCTGCGCTTCCACTTGTGCCAGAGACTGACCTGTTTCCATGTTTTGCAACTACTATGCCTGACGCAGCTATCACAAACGATGCGGTGGTTGAAATGTTAAATGTACTCATACCATCCCCCCCAGTTCCACATACGTCTATGATGTTTTGATTTATTTTTGGATGTATGTGTACTGCGTTTTGCTGCATCTTGTCTAGCATTGCAAGAAGCTCTTGGTCTGTTTCTCCTTTTTTTGTTAATGCTCCAAGAAAACTTGTGGTTTCATCCACTGAAATTTTTCCAGATAAAATGTCATCCATTGCATGTGACATCTCATCATGGTTGAGATTTTTGTTGGATAACATTTTTGTGATATACTCTGTTATCATTTTTGCACCAACTTGATAAAATTACTTAGAATCTTCTTGCCTTCGCTAGTCATGATTGATTCTGGGTGAAATTGGACTCCTTCTATGAGGTATTTTTTGTGGCTAATTGCCATTATTTCCTTGTCATCTTGAGCAACAGCTGTTACCTCGAGATCCTCTGGAATTATTGTCTTGTCTCCTACTAGGGAGTGATATCTTGTGGCCTTGAAGGGGTTTTGCACTCCCTCAAAGAGCGGCGATGTTGTATGTTCTACTGGGCTTGTCTTACCATGTCTTACATTTCCTGCATTGACTACCTTTCCACCAAATGCATGTATAATTCCCTGGTGACCAAGACACACTCCAAGTATTGGTTTTGTTGGTCCTAGTTCTTTGATTACTTTAGTGCATATTCCAAAATATTTTTCATCTTCTGGTGTTCCAGGTCCTGGAGAAATTATTATTGCATCATAGTTTCCTTTTTTGATGTCATCAATTGTTACCTTGTCATTTCTGATTACATCTGATTCTACGTTTAGCTCTCCAAGTAGCTGGGCAATGTTATATACAAAAGAATCATAATTATCAATAATCAAAAATTTCATTTTGATGCCTCCTTGAGCGCTGTTATCATTGCATTTGCCTTGTGCTCTGTTTCCATCCATTCGTTTTGAGCAACAGAGTCTGTAACTATTCCTGCTCCAGTTTGAATGAAACCCTTTGAACCATTCATGAAGATGCTTCTTATTCCGATTGCAAAATCGCAGCAGCCATTAAATGAAAAATAACCTATTGCACCGGCGTAAGGTCCTCTCGCATCTGGTTCCAATTCGTCAATTATCTCCATTGCTCGTATCTTTGGAGCTCCTGACACTGTTCCAGCTGGAAACACTGCCTTAATTGCATCATACATATCGTATTTTTTATCCAATGTTCCAACTACATGGGTTACAATGTGTTGTACATGGCTGAACTTTTTAACAGCCATTAATTCTTTAACGTGAACAGAGCCATATCTGCATACTCTACCAATGTCATTTCTACCAAGGTCTACTAACATTGTATGTTCTGCTAGCTCCTTCTCATCCTGTAGCAATTCCTCTTTTAGCTCCTCGTTCTTTCTTTCATCGTTTGTAATTGGTCTCGTACCTGCAATGGGAAACGTCTCAACTTGGTTTCCAGTAATACGCAGTAACATCTCTGGACTGGAACCAATTATGGTCCTCTCTCCCAGTTTCATGTGATAAAGATATGGTGATGGGTTAATCTGACGTAGAATTTTGTATACTTTGAGATAGTCACCATCTGCATCAAAATTGAATTTCCTTGAAAGTACTACTTGGAAGATATCTCCGTCATGAATGTATTTTTTTGCCTGTTTTACCATGTCTACAAATTTGTCTTGATTCAAATTTTCAGAAATCTTTGAAACAGAAAACTTGTCACAATCTATATTGGTGAATGATATTTTTTCTATTCTATTTTTATCATAATAAAAATAAAATGATCTTTTTTTCTTGTTGTCATAAAGAATTCCATCTGTGTATATTCCAAACTCCATCAAAGGCTCGTCTGAGCTCTTGTGGGACTCTGGAATCTTTTCCCATAATCTGATTGCATCATAATTGATGATTCCAACTGCTCCTCCAACATATCTATATTTTTGATCAGGTATCTGGTAAACTAGTTTTTTGATCTCAGACAAAGGATCGTTTGTTGTGATTGTCATCGAGCCTCCGCTTTTGTAATGGAAGACAACTTTGTCTGAATACCCCTTGATGACTATTGATGGGTCAAAACCAATCAGTGATGTCTCTGATAGCTCTTCAGGCCCTGTAAGGGATTCAAAGAAGAATGAATGATCGAATTCTCGTGAAATTTTGTTGTAAAGATCAAATTGGGAGCCAGTATAGTCTAGAGGTATTATCTTAAGGCTTGAATGCCCAAATGTGGCCACCCATGTGCACATTCATTTCCTTCTCTATTTAAAATTAAGCCAAATCCTAATACTATCTATTACGGTATGGTACGGTACCTTTATATGCGATCTTTGTGTACGTAAACCATGTCTCAAGTACTGATTCCAAACTTTGACCGGAGCAAATCCCTGCTGTTTCAGGACCTGTATTTTGCAAGAAAAAAGCCCTTGGTCAAGACTACTGTTGCAGAGGCTGCCTGTACTATTTGTCAAAAAGGTTTGGGAGATGGAGTATCTGTTACCGCAAAAAGAGTGGGACTAAAACTGAGGCTTTTCTGTCAATATCATATTCCACAAGAATGATTTTGTCTGATAGTTTTACCAGATTGGTTTTGTAATTGCACCTTCTGCAGCAGATGTCACAAGTGATGCAAATTTTGCAAGAGCGCCAGTTTCATAGTTTGGCTTTCTTGGTTTCCAATCACGACGTCTTTGTGCAAGTTCATTTTCTGACACCATTAGATCAATGGCATTTTTCTCTAGGTTGATGACAACTTCGTCGCCCTCTTTTACTAGTGCTATGTTTCCGCCAACTGCTGCTTCTGGTGCAACATGACCTATCATGAATCCCCTTGTCGCTCCTGAGAATCTACCGTCTGTTATCAATGCAACTTTCTCCCCCAAGTTTTGTCCAACAAGAGCTGCTGTAACGCCAAGCATTTCTCGCATTCCTGGTCCACCCTTGGGACCTTCATATCTTATTATGACAACATCATTTTCTTTTATCAGTCGTTTTGATATCGCATCAAACGCATCTTCTTCTTTGTCAAATACTTTGGCTTTGCCTCTGAATTCTTTCGTGTGAACACCTGCAACTTTTACTACGGCGCCTTCTGGTGCAAGTGATCCTCTAAGTATTGTAAGAGTTCCAACATCGTGAATTGGTGACTCAATTGATTTTAACACTTTTTGACTTGAATCAAATGATATTTGTAGTGAATCAAGATTGTGTTTAACTGTCTTGCCTGTTACTGTCATGGCGTTTTCGTGAATGAGGTTTTTCTTTTGCAAACTCTTCATTAGCAATGGAATTCCGCCTATCTTGTCAAGATCTAGCATGACATATGTTCCGCCAGGTCTCATGTCAGCAATGTGAGGAGTCTTTCTTCTAATTCTCTCAAAATCATCAAGTGTCAATTTTACTCCTATCTCACGAGATAGTGCAAGCAAGTGTAATACTGCATTTGTAGAGCCACCTATGGCATTAGCTACTACAATGGCATTTTCAAATGCCTCGTATGTCAATATGTCTTTTGGTCTTATTCCAGTTTCAAGTAAATTCATCACGGCCTTGCCGCTTTCGTATACCATTTTTTCCCTTCTTGGATCCTCTGCGGGTGGTGATGCATTTCCTGGTAGTGCAATTCCTATTGCTTCACTAATTGAGGCCATTGTATTTGCAGTGTACATTCCTCCACAAGAGCCAGAATTTGGACATGCTACATTTTCTAAATTCTTTAGCGCCTCTAATGTTAGGTTTCCTGCATCATAGGCTCCTACTGCTTCGTATACATCTTGAACTGTAACTTGTTTTCCATCCAAAATTCCTGGCATGATTGTACCGCCGTAGACAAAAACAGATGGCAAGTTAAGTCTGGCCATTCCCATCATGGTACCTGGTAAACTCTTGTCACATCCTGCAATTCCGACAAGTCCATCATACTGATGTGCACGAACCATTAACTCAATAGAATCTGCAATAATTTCTCTACTAACTAGCGATGACTTCATGCCTTCATGACCCATTGCAATACCATCGCTTACTGCAATTGTAGAAAATTCTCTAGGTGTTCCGCCAGCAATCTCAACTCCTGCTTTTGCATGAGTTGCCAATCTGCCTAGATGGATGTTACACGGTGTTGCTTCATTTCCGCTATGTGATACACCGATGAAAGGTTTGCCTAAATCATTATCGTCCAAACCCATTGCCTTGTACATGGCTCGATGGGGTGCCCTTGAAGGACCCTCTACTACATTTCTGCTTGATATTTCCAATGCTGATACCATATTTTAAGCCCTATTTTATACATTGTAGATAATTTCATACATGAGATCCTCAATCTGGTTCATTTTTTCCAAATCCGCAAACTATGGAAAAATTCCGTACAAAAAACAACACTTGATTTTGATAATTTATGAATAAAATGAACTCAATAGTTGACAAGTATGAATTCTACCGAGTTTTTAATAATTAGAATACAAGATTCAGTGTATGGACAAGCAGGAACTGTATCTAAGTGTACTATTGTCTATAATTGTTGTATCTCTTACCGTAATTCCTGCTTATGCAGAAGTGACCTCGCTTAAAACAAATGCACCATTTTACAAAGGAGGGAGTAAAATCTATTTTTCAGGTACTATACTAGATACAGATCCGCCGAATGTCACTTTGTTACTCTTTGATCCTACTGACAAATTCATTTCACTTGCATCAGGAATTGCAGATAGTAATCACACTTTTCAGATAATTGTTGATACCAGTACTTCTGATAATCAACAAAAATTCTCAATCAAGGGAACATACAATGCAACTGCATTTATTGCAACCAAAGAAAACGGAAAAACCGTAGAGTTTACATTTTCACCAGATGGCTCTCCTGTTATATCGTCACCTCCTATCTCTTTAACTACCGCAGCAGCATCTTCTACTGAGATTGATCTACGGTGGACGAGTCCTACAAATACTGGTGGCGGACAACTCGCAGGATATAAAATAGAAAGAGACGATGGGACTGGCTTTAATTTTATTCAAAACACATTGTCAACGTCATATCAGGATACTGGACTTACTTCAAATAAATTGTATTCTTATCGAGTATCTGCAGTAAACCAGGCTGGAACAAGTAACCCATCGAATGTTGCAACGGCTGTTACTTTCTCTCCTCCTAGTACAATCACCCAGCCTCCTACGACTGATCAATCTCAGACTTCGGTTGATGACCTAATCAAAAAAAGAATCGAGGATGCAAAAAGATTGCAAGATTTGATCAATAGTAAGAATTCTGGTTCTCCAACAGTTAATTCTAAAGTAATTCAGCTAAGCGAAAAGATGGCAGTAGATGATATTGCTTCAAACCCGGGGGTGCAGAAATCTAACGCTTTAGGGAACAATCTTCCTGGCCTTGGAGGCTTTAATGCTAACAGTGTGATATATCCAATAATTTCTCTTGTAGGAGCAGGAATAGTGGGTTCAATACTTTATCTCAAAAAGAAACGAAACCAATCTGCTAATTCCACTGCAAAGATATCGGAAATTCCCGTACCTGAAGTTTCATCTGAACAAAAAGATGACGGTGATCATGCAATGATGATTCTAAAAAATAGATTGGCAAAAGGAGAAATAACTGTAGACCAATTCAAGGAATTAAAGGAAGAACTATCAGAGCCCTAAGTGATTAATTGGAATCCGTCTAGTCGTGCCAATTGTGCGTTGATTTGTGTTTCATTTTCATTGCCATATGAAATCAAGATTCTGTCTTTATCCTTGAATACATAGTTCTTCAAGTCTGGCACTTCGTGATGATTGATAAAGAATTTCAATGTGTAGTTGGCGTTTGTACAAAATGCACGACTGTCAGGGAATGTGAAACACTTGTCATCTAATCCTATGCGTAATGAGTTAAAGAGGAATCCCATTGTGACATTTGTTGCCATCGCATGTATTGTCTCACCATTTCCTTTCTGGAATCCGATGTATGGGCTCTTTATCTGATATGCTGTAGATGAATAATCAAATTGTTGACCGTAAATCAATGTCAATAGTCCTGCATGAATATGAATTCCACCAAGAGGGCCTGAGCCCGGCGGTTCACCTTTTGGTGTTACTTGTGATGACAACTCGTAAAAATTGTAACTTGAAATTCCAAGAACTGCTACAATTCCTGCTAGAATGCCTATGGCAATTGCCTTATTTTTGAATTGTGTTCTCTGTCGCTTTTGGTAAAAAGTTTCTCGTTCTTGAACTCGCTCTTCTCTATCTTTTTTTCCCATTTGACGATACAAGTCAAAATTTTACCCTAAATAACAGTATCTGACATGAGTGAATGTATTTTCAATATGTTTGAAGGTGAGTATAAATAAAATATGTCCTGCAAAAAAGCCATGGATTGTCTTTTTTGTGGCATCATAAATAAAAGGCAAGATGCACATGTGATATTCGAAAATAACTCGCATATTGCAATAATGGACAAATATCCAATACAAAAAGGCCATTCTCTAGTAATGCCCAAGATTCACCATGAAAAAATTATCGACATGTCTAATGATGAGGTAGGAAAATTATTTTCTATGGTGCCCACCATAGCGCGTGGGATAATTACAGCAACAGGTGCAGATGGATTTAACATTGGTCAAAATAATGGTCGTTCTGCAAACCAAATAATTCCGCACGTGCATGTACATATCATTCCAAGATATAACAAGGTGGGTAATCTATGGACAAGAAGAATGATTACTTCTGATACTGACCTTAGTGACTTGGCAAAAAAGATCCGAAACAATATGGAATTAGATTAATTCTGCAACTATGGAATCCATGTCTGACTTTGTCAAACCGATATGTTTTTTGGCGTCTCTTCGCGAAATTATTTTTCCATTTTGAAATACAATTATTGTAGGCACTGCTTGGATGCTAAATCTATCCCATAATGGATTCTCATCTTCATCTATGATCGATCCTATTTTATTAGCAGTCTCAATTTTTGCAGATTCAAACGTTGGTTTGAAATTAGAACAGTATGGACACCATGTCGCATAGAATAAAACAACTGTTTTTTTATTTTCTCCCAGCACCTTGGAATCAAATTCTTCTGGTTTTACATGTTCCATAATTTTTCACAAGTTCTAAATTATTTAGAGGTATCGTGAGAATCTCTGTATTATTTGATTATCAATCTAGTTAGAAAACACAAAATGATTCATCGTAGGTTGGAATCACTTGCTCAAGGCTGTAAAAAGATGGAAAGCACTTGTGTAAGTCCACCACTGTGTAATGTAATATGCCAGTTCCCAGTCTCAAATGATGCTGAGGTCAAATAGGTGATATTGTATGAACCATCAAAGTTTGTCATAGCAGCACCATTGTATGTGGCTCCTGATGGGCCTGTAAGTGAACTGCTAACATTGCTGAAAGACGGTGCAGTTCCAGTTATCAATATACTGGTCCCTTTTACATATATGGTCTTGTCAGTGTTTGCAGTAAATGTGCCAGGAACACTTGCCAAACTAGTTGATCCCAAAGAGATAGAGACTTGTCTGCTCTGTCCTTGGTTTGTTAGTGTAATGTACCAATTTCCTGTTTCATATCCTTGTGAAGTCGAGAATGTTATAGCATATGCACCGTTAGTGCCTGCAGTAGTGCTACTTGTGTATGTTAATCCAGACGGACTTGTCAAGATAGCATTAACAGAAGTAGATGGTTGTACTGTCCCTGTAACTACGATCAAGTCTCCCATGTTGTAACTGTTACTTCCTGCTTGTGCAGTAAATGTGCCAGGACCACTTGTTGAACTAGATATTCCCAAAAAGATGGAAATTTGTCTGCTCTGTCCTTGGTTTGTTAGTGTAATGTACCAATTTCCTGTTTCATATCCTTGTGAAGTCGAGAATGTTACAGCATA
>JAKEIJ010000093.1 GCA_022545805.1 Nitrosotalea sp.
CAGGTGTTCTTACTGCCTGACCATTTTTCCTATATGTTTCAAGGTTAAGATATTTTTTATCAAGAAATGGAGTTATTGTGCTGGCTGACATTTTCTAAAGTATCTAGGACAAAATTAGATTAAAAGATGACGATGTAAAGACACTAGTTTATTGTGAAGATTTGGTATTTTCTCTATTTTTTTAACTTGTTAGACATATTTCGTTAGTGCTGTAGATTGTTGAGTAATGTAACACAAACGAAAATCTGAATGTAATAAAGGTTTTCATGTCACAATTTGATCTATAACAAGTCTTATCGAAATTCTGGTGATACCAAAACTAGATTGACAATTGATGAATTCAAAGCAAAGGAGATAGCAAGAAAATTCTTGGAACAGTATCATTCAATCATTGTAAGTGATGTTCTTTTGGAAGATGAGGTATGGACTGTCTCTGCAAAAACAGGATTGATGCCCAAAGATGTCAAAAAAGTGATGATAGATGCAGTGACAGGCAGAATCTTGGGGTACATATAGTTGAGGACTTGCCAATTACGCCAAGTCAATTCAAGTTCAGACAGAACTTTTATACCTAAAATGAGTATAGAGAACTCATCAAAAATGCTTGACAAAGAGAAGAACTTGACAGTTTTTGATTCTGATCCAGGCTCTCACATGTATGATAACAAAATGCGACTTGAAAAGATAAAGGGCGAACTTTTGAAATTTGGTTTGACATCAAACCAAGCCAAGGTGTACATATTTTTGGGCAAGTTTGGTCCCAAAACGGCTCCAGATGTATTCAAAGCTCTAGGTCTTCCCAGAACTGAAACCTATTACATCATAAACACATTACAGAGTCGCGGAATAGTCACTGCCGAGCTTTCATCACCTACAAGATATTCTGCGTTATCAATTGAAAGAACAATGTCAATATTGATTGATGCAGAAAAAGAAAAAATCAATACACTTGCAAAACAGCAAGACGAAATCTCAGAACTATGGAATGCAGTGCCTACACTTGCAATAGAGACAATCGATGATGAGAAGGAAAAACTACAAATGCTTCAAGGAAATCCTCAGATCTTTACTAAAATATCCAATATGGTAAATACTGCAAGGGAAGAATTTTTAATTTTTGGCTCTGTCAAGGATCTTTCCAGATTTTATCATTCAAATATTTTTGATACATTACCAAACTCCATATTCAATGTAAGGATCATAGTCTCACCGGCACATACTGTTCCAGAGTATGTTGAAAAAATAGACAAACGGAGAATTAAGATAATGCCCACAAGCAAAACTGACAACCAATGTTTTGTATTAAAAGATAACCGAGAGATACTAATGTTTTTGAGAAATGCTACACATCCTTCAAATGACATATTTGCAGTCTGGTCAGACTCTAAGCCATTGATTGATGCCATGCACAACCTATTTGATTACTCATGGGAGGAGGCATCAGTATGCCGCTAGTCAGTATTTTAAAAGAATCAACGGAGGAGAATAGAAATTGAATGATAATGAAATAATGAATGATAACAAAAAGCTATTTACGGCAGCTGTAGAAGAC
>JAKEIJ010000094.1 GCA_022545805.1 Nitrosotalea sp.
ACAAACCATCACTGCGCCAGAACCAAATTCTTTTTCAGCAGAAGGATGTGTCTTGATCTCTACGTCTCTGTTTATCAGTGGAATTGTTACCTTTTTACCTATTACGTCTGTATATCGTTCATCTTCTGGATTTACGATAACTGTTTGGCAAGCACATAACAATTCTGGTCTAGTACTTGCAATGATTATTATTTTTTCAGATTCTCTTACCTTGAATTTCATATGAACTAGTTTGGTAGGAATATCTTCATAGATTATCTCGGCATCTGCTATGGTAGTTCCTGTTACCCAATCATAGTTATTAGGTCTGTTTGCAAGATAGATCTGTTCTTTTCTCCACATCTCAATGAATGTAGAT
Source organism: Nitrosotalea sp. (assembly GCA_022545805.1). Lineage (GTDB taxonomy): Archaea > Thermoproteota > Nitrososphaeria > Nitrososphaerales > Nitrosopumilaceae > Nitrosotalea. Next base: position 359 of record JAKEIJ010000094.1, read on the forward strand.
TGTGTAAGTGTACGATATTTTTCAGAGTCTGTTCTATAATATTCTGCAAAGTTTCCACTGAGACCAAGACTTTTCATAATTTGAATCATCTCTGCCTCCAAATCGTCTAATGCTGTAGCACAAAGCTTGAGAAATTCTCCCCTTTCTGTCTCATGCATTCTGATTCCATGTTTTTTTTCCGTGTACATTTCTACAGGAAGACCGTTTCTATCAATTCCTATTGGAAATAGGACTTTTTTTCCAAACATTCTTGCAGTTCTTGCAATCATGTCAATCTGGGCATAATGTGATGCTGCACCAATATGCCATGGTCTGCCAGATGGATATGGTGGAGGTGTATCAATTACAAATACATCTCCCTCTGGTTTGAAATCGTAGATGTGTGATTCTTCCCACTGTTTTAGAATTTGTTTTTCAATCTCAGGATTCCAAGCAGTTTCCTTGATAGTTGGTTCCATGTCTTAGATCTTTGAGATTTGTGAAATGATATGGGCTCCCTTGTTGTAGCCCTCGTAAATGTAGACTCCTACAGCTTCAATATTTTTTGGCATCTTTGGAACAAGCAGTTTGATTAATTCAGTTGACAAGTTTTCAACAGTTGCCTCTCCCTTCAAAAGATAAGTTGTATGCTTTGGTACTTGGAGATCAAATCTTCCCTTTGGACCGTCAAACCCTATGCGGTAATGCTCACCATCCTCTTTGATGAGATATCTCTCGTTGATGAAAAATTTATGATCTAAAACTGAGATAACCTCTTTGATTATCTTCTTTGCCTCTCCAAAGTCCATCAGTAGGTTATTCTTCATCTCTCCGACCAGTTCTACGGTTACAGACGATGTGTGTCCGTGCAGAATCGAACATTTTTCTACCAATGGCAATATGTGTGCATAATCAAATGCAAACGAAGGATCCTCCATGAATATAGAGCCTGTCTGTACTTCCTGGGTCTTGTATAGGATAATATCTTGTAATTCTGATAGTCTTGCTGCAAATTTTGGATGTCCTAATGCGATTATCTTGACATCTGAAATTTCTGCTTTGAGTTCTTTGTATTTTGCAATGTCTGTTTCTGTATCTATTACTTCAATCAAGCCCTTGTCTGTCTTGAAATCGACATTTACCTTCTTTCCATTTTTTAGAGATATGGGATAATCATACTGGTATTCTATTTGTAAAAATTCTAGCATCTGTGCTATCGAGAGCTCGGTTCTACTTTTCAAAAGATTTCCTTTACCGTCAATGTACTTAAAATCCGAATCTAGAACTGTAGAGCCTGTTGACATTTGAAAAATTCTGCTCAATCCGTATATAAATTCTGTACAGGTGTTATGGTAATACTATTTCAATGAGTTTAGAGTTCTTGCAAGGGATACATCGTTCTGTGTTATGCCTCCTGCGTCATGAGTCACCAAGTCTATTGCAATCTTGTTGTATACATTGAACCATTCCGGATGGTGATTCATCTTTTCTATGTGCATTGCAGCTTTGCACATAAAACCAAAAGCTCCGATAAAATCATCAAATACAAAGTCTTTGTGCAGTTTTCCATTTACTACGCTCCATCCTTGCAATCCTTGCAATTCTGCTTTGATCTGCTCTTCTGATAACTTGTACATTCTCTTACTTATACAGAATCCTATATTTAACTCTCAAAGCGAGTCTAATGTAAAAATGGTAACTACAATATCCGAACTTGAAAAGGAATTACATACACAAATGGTTCAGGCTATTGAACGAGTAAAAGATTCCAAGAAGATGGGTGTATCATTTTCTGGTGGAGTTGATAGCTGCCTTTTGGCAAAAATTTGCCAAGATCTAGGTTATGATGTATTACTTCTTACAATGGGTTTTGAGGATTCTCATGATGTTGAGTTTGCGACAAAAATGGCAAAAGTTCTTGGTATGAATCATGTAGTGGAAATAATCTCCGAGAAAACATTTTCAGATGTAGCAAGAATGATCTGGGATGCAATCAATGTAGATAATTTATCCTGGAATGAAAACTGTATTGCATTTTATTATGTGGCAAAACTTGCAAAAACACACAAGATTGCCCAGGTGATTACTGCAAATGGTATAGATGAGCTCTTCTGCGGGTATAACGCTTACAGGGATTTCATCTCTGAAGGAAATGATGTAGTTCTTGAGATGATGAAAGGCAAACTAGACAATGAAACCAGAATGATGAATGCCGTGAATCAAATTACATCTGAGTTTGGAGTCAGAATAGTACAACCATTCTTATCTGAAAAGTTTGTAGAATTTGCAAAAAACATTCCATTGGAATACAAAATAAAAGACAAGGATGATCTTGTTAGAAAACACATTGTTAGAAAACTTGCAATATCAATTGGAGTTCCAGAAGAGTCTGCTCTAAAGCTCAAAAAAGCAATGCAATATGGTTCTCTGATTCACAAAAATCTATTAAAAGTCAAGAAAACTTGGAACATGAATTTCTGACTTTGTTTGATACGTTCTTGATAATATCCAGTGATGCACCTAGGTGGTTTTCTGGAACAAAGATTCTGTCTATTTCTTTATCAGTCAAATGCGATGAGAATGCCTTGTCATTTCTTACTACATCTCTAAAGTCGGTCTCGTCCTCTGAAGATGCAAATGCTACTCGTTGTATGTCTCGATATGCCTCAAATCTTGGGACCCCTTTCTGTATTAATGCATCAAGAACAAATTCTGCAAATATTTGACCTCTTGTGATTTCAAGATTCTTTCGTATTCTCTCCTCGTTTACAAATAGAGATTTGATGATTCTTGTCATGGTCTCAAGCATTTCATCAAGCAAGATTGCGCTAGTGGGAAGGATGAATCTCTCATTTGCGGAGTTTGTCAAGTCTCTCTCATGCCACAAAGGAATGTTCTCAAATGCCACTGATATCTGACTACGCAACAATTTTGAAAGCGATGCTACACGCTCACTTTTCACAGGATTTCTCTTTACTGGAACTGCACTACTTCCCATTTGTCCTTTCTTGAAAGATTCTGCAACCTCTGCTATCTCCGTTCTCTGAAGGTTACGAATCTCTACTGCCATTTTTTCAAGTGTAGACCCTATCAATGCCATGTCGAAAATAAATTCTGCATATCTTTCACGTGCAACTATCTGAGTAGTGACATCTGCGGGATACAGCTCTAGCTTCTTTGCCACTCTTCTTTGTACCTCCAAAGCTTTTACACCCATAAGAGAGCCTGTTCCAACAACACCAAGTGTTTTGCAGATAAGAGCTCTTTTCTTTAGTTCCTCGATTCTTTCAACATGACTTGACATTTCAAGTGCCCAGTTTGCAAACTTTAGACCAAATGAAATGATGCTTGCATGCTGACCGTGAGTTCTGCCAACTGCTGGTAATTTCTTGTACTTGACTGCTTGATCTGCTAAAATGATAGCTAATCTTGCAACCTTTGGTCTTATGATTCGTAAAGTATCGCGAATCTGTAATGAATTACTTGTATCTACTAGATCATTGCTAGTTAAACCATAGTGTATCCAAGGTTTTGCAGTTGGTTTGCAAATCTCGCTTAGAGCTTCTACCAAAGCTGCTGTATCGTGATCACTTTTTGCTTCTAATTGTTTTACTCTCTTTACTGAAATTTTGCCAGACTTTGCCATCTTTGATATGTTCAAGGCTGCATCCTTTGGAATCATGTTTATCTCTGATTGAGACAAGGCAACTGCCGCCTCTATGTCTAGTTGGTATGTTATCTTTTTTTGATCATCAAAAATCTCTTTCATCTCTGTAGTACCATAGCGGCCTCCATCGATTGGAAGAATTGCCATATCCTGGATCAGTTGATCTAGGAAAATAAATCTACTTGTATGAATTTGGATGTAAATCGACAGTTTTTTCTATACTTGGTGGATAGAACAAATCTATGATCTCCGACAAGAAATTAGACAAAAGCCTAGAAAACAAAGTTTCTGATGATCAACTTGATGATATCGTCTTACTTGATGGTAAAGCATTACATGATCTGTATCGGCATACTGCCAAACTGATCAAGTGATTAGTCAAAATCACATACTCATGATTTAAATTGTGTAGAAATACCTTTTTTCGCAGAAAGCAATGTCATCACTAATTCCAAAGAAAATCCGTGAGATGGAGTATCGCATTGAAGCTGATCCATCAAAGGGTATGAAAGTTCCAGTGACAATTTATGCTGATGAAAAATTATTACAAAAAATGCTTACAGATAGGACAATCCAGCAAGCAGTAAATGTATCAACCATACCTGGAGTACTAAAACACGTTGTGGTTCTTCCAGATGGCCACGAGGGTTATGGATTTCCAGTTGGGGGAGTAGCTGCAATGGATGCAGAGGAAGGAATGATAAGTCCGGGAGGTGTAGGTTATGATATCAACTGTGGTGTAAGACTAATCAAGACAAATCTTACAGAAAATGATGTCAGACCAAGACTAAGAGATCTTGTTACGGAATTATTCACATCTATTCCATCTGGAGTAGGGTCCAAGGGTGCTGTAAAATTATCCTCATCTGATCTTGATGAAGTACTTGTAAGAGGAGTCCAATGGGCAGTTGATCATGGTTATGGTTCAAAGGATGATGCTGACGTATGTGAAGAAAATGGACAAATAAAAAATGCTGATCCTGGAAAGATATCTCCTACTGCACGAAAACGAGGTGCACCTCAACTAGGAAGCCTTGGTTCTGGAAATCATTTTCTTGAGGTACAACGTGTTGAGCAGATCCATGACAAAGAAGCTGCTAAAAAGATGGGGATCTTCAATGAGGGACAAATTACAGTATTGATTCATTGTGGTTCAAGAGGTTTTGGACATCAAGTGTGTAGTGATTATCTAAGAGTATCAGAGCAGGCGCTTTCAAAATATAAAATAAATCTAGTGGACCGAGAACTTGCATGTGTTCCAAATTCTTCAGAAGAAGGAGAATCATATCGAAAAGCAATGTTTGCTGCACTAAATTATGCATGGAGTAACAGACAGATGATCACACACTGGACAAGAAAGGCATTTGAAAGAGTTTTCAAACAAACAGAATCTGATCTTGACATGAAACTGATCTATGATGTTGCTCATAATATTGCCAAAGTCGAAAAACACAAAATTGATGGTGAACTACGATCCGTTGTAGTTCATAGAAAGGGTGCAACACGGGCATTCCCACAAGGAAGAGAAGAAGTACCACGAAAATATCGCGACATTGGTCAGCCAGTCTTCATACCTGGTTCTATGGGTACTGGTAGCTGGATCTTACTTGGAAAACCAGGCTCTATGGATTTGAGCTTTGGTTCTACTGCTCATGGTGCTGGTAGAATGATGTCAAGATCTGCTGCAAGAAGAAATTTCACAGAAGGTCAAGTACAAAAATCATTAGGGGATAAAGGAATTTTCATAAAAGCTCTCACACGAGAAGGCGTGGTAGAAGAAACGCCTGAAGCATACAAGGATGTTGATGCTGTGGCAAATGTATCTCATGAACTTGGAATCGCTACAAAAGTAGCCAAGCTTGTTCCAATTGGGGTAATCAAGGGTTGACTGAGGAAGACAAAGAGCTAGAACTTCTCAAGGCAAAAAGGATGCTTGAGATGCAAAAAAATATCTCACAAAGGCAGAGAGTTGATGAAAAACCGCAACCTCTGACCCAAAAGGTCTCTCCTAGAGACATTGTTCTCAAACAACTTGGATATAGGGGAGAAGAAGTGCTTCAGAATGCAGAATCCCAGTTTCCAAATGAGACCAAGGTTGTAATAGAAAAACTTGCAGAGCTTATCCAAGGTGGAGAGGTTACTGAAGTTATTGATGGGGGAAAATTATTGACATTGTTTAGATCTGTCGGAATTCATGTAAGGATACAAACTACCATAAATGTTGAACAAGACGGAAAGATGGTATCTTGGTCTGACAAGCTAAAAGGTGAAGCAAAATCAATATCAGAGCCTGAATCTTCTGATGATTCCAGTGGAATTGTTTGACATTATAGAACACAAACAATTTCTGATATTTTACTCTAGTAAGTTTATTATTTGTGCATCATGTTGGATGGTTGTTTATGCACGGTAGAGCTACTATACTTGAAATTGCAACAACCAGATATGAAATTGACAGAGAGATTGTTGTAACTGCCATGGATGAATTACAATCTCTTTGTGACATCAAGGAAGGTTTTCTGGTAAGTAATCCAATGGAGAGATTCGGATGGGCATTTTTCAAAGTATTGATAAAAATAGAATTACTTTCTGGGATGGAACTAAAACTAGGAGATCAAATTGCAAAAACCAAGGGAAAAAAAATTGAACAAAAATTTGTCACTTTCATGACAAATTTCTTTGAAAGCAAAAATGCTAAAGTAAAAGTTAAACTGGTAGATGCTTAGACTCTTCTTCCTCTTTTACCACCCTTCTTTCTAGTGGTATCATGAGGGATTGGTGTTACATCATCAATTCTTCCAATCTTAAATCCGCCTCTTGCTAGTGCTCTAATTGCTGCTTGTGCACCTGGACCTGGAACACGTGAACCGACTCCGCCTACTGCTCTTACTCTAATGTGAAGACCTGTAAAGCCCTTGTCGTGTGCTGCCTCTACTACTGCCGCAGTTGACTTCATTGCTGCATAAGGAGATGACTCGTATCTGTCTGCATTGACATGTCGTCCACCGGAACTAATTGCCACAGTCTCTGCACCAGAAACATCTGTGATGTGAACTATGGTATTGTTAAAACTACTGAAAATGTGAGCTATACCCCATTTTTCCTTAGTCTCTTGTGTGGACAACATTTCAAGACTCTTTAACGGGTTTAAAAAACATTAGGATCTAAGGTGTGTCCAGCCGCATCGCTTGATTACCTTGGATATGCCGTTGTCAACTAGAACCACATTTTTTCCATTGATTACATGACCTATCTCAAACAATGGAGTGTTGGTCTTTTTTGCCAGCCTCTTTACCTTGTTCAAATCTCCGGGTGGTACTGTGAACACGATTTCATATTCTTCACCACCACAAAAGACTAGATCTTTCAAATTCATTTTATTTTGGTGTGCAAATTTGACTACCACATTTACTGTGGGCAGACTAGTTATCACAAATTTCTTTTTGCTCTGCTTACTCATATCATCAAGTGTTATGGCAAGCCCATCACTAGAATCCATTGATGAAGAAAAATATCTCGCAGCCTTTAACCCAAAAGCCAATCTGGGATTGGGTCTAAAAATTGCTTTCCTGAATATCTTTGCAGACTGGGAGTCTGTCTTACCACCATCCAAAACAAGCTTCAATCCTGCTGAAGAATAACCAAAAGGCCCGGATGTTATTATGATGTCTCCAACTCTTGCATCTCCCCTTGACGGTATTTTCTTGCTGCTTGGACCAAACATGGATACCTCGATGACTAGTTCTTTTCCCTCATTTGTGTCTCCACCAATTATCTGCAAACCAAACTCTTTGGAGGATCTAAGAAAACCGTAGGCCAATTCGTTGACCATTTTCTGCGTAAAACCACGAGGTATCACTATTGCTATGGTGCAAAATTTGGGTTTGATTCCTTTACATGCAAAGTCGCTTACACATGAAACCAAACTCTTCCTTGAAATCTCTTCAAGTTTCATCCCTGTAGGTACATCCGTACTCTGAACCAGCATGTCTGATTTTACAACAAATTTGCTATTTCCTATCTTTATTACTTCAATGTCGTCTGCTTGAAACTTGGATTTTCTCCCGAATCTATTTTGAAATGTCTTGATTACCTTTACCTCATCTGGATTCTTCATAGCTTTGTTTAACCATCTTACTGACCTGTTTTTCTATTGTTTTAGCTTTATTCAAGTCATTTGACTCTGCAGAGACCCTGATGATGTGTTCAGTATTTGACTGTCTTACAAGAACCCAACTATCCTCATCTATTATGGACTTTATTCCATCAATTGTTATGATTTGACTTGCTTGCTTTCTCATCTTTTTCAAAAATGTCTGAAGTGTTTTTTTGTGAAGTTTAGAATCCACACTTACTTTGGTTCGCACCTGATGATATCCTTCCATGAATTTGTTTATTTCATCAAACTGTTTTGTTCCAACCATTGACGCAATTAGTCCACTTGTCAGAAGACCGTCTCTGCACATGTTAAACTCTGGCAAGATAAATCCCGCACTGCTTCCTTCTCCTCCAGCTTGAGATTTAGTTTTTAACATCATGTCTACAACATTTGCTTCTCCAACTTTTGATCTATTGACTTGACCTCCTCCATTTTTGATAAATTTTTCAATCGCAACACTGGTATCTATGCTGAGAACAAATTTCTTGTAACCTTTCTCAAGTGCACCTGCTACTCCAAGACCTAGTGTTATATCTGGAGATTGTTTTTTGCCATCTCTTACTACTACTAGTCTGTCACCATCAAGATCAAAAGCAAAACCAATGCTTGATTTTTTTGATGCTTGAACAAGTCCTGATAATTGATCATTTGTAGGATCTGGACCACGAGTTGATTTCCCAGGTGTCCCATTGATCACACTTACTTTGCAACCCAATTTTCTTAGTAACTTTGGGGCAACATCAAATGCTGCACCACCACCCACATCAATTGCTATTTTCGATGATTTTTTTATATCTCCAATTACTTTTACAGCCTCGTCTATGTAGTCTGAATCAACATGTGTTTCAGTACCAATTTTTTCTCTTTGAAACTTGTCTTTTTTTTCCAGATATTCTAGCTCTGATTCATTGATGCCTCTTCCGTCTAGGATGAACTTGAGGCCGTTCCATTCTAATGGATTGTGTGAAGATGTAATGATAAGACCACTTCCATATTTTCTTGCTTCTCTGAATATCACCGGGGTAGGAGATATGCCAAGATTGTAAACTGAGATTCCTCTCTCTAGGAGTGAGGCAATTGCAACATTAGTCACTATCTCTCCTGACGGTCGTGTGTCTCTTCCTACTACACACTTTCTTGACTTGGCAAGATGTGAAAAATTCCTACAGTAATAGATTACGTCTTCAATATTGAGGTCGTTGCCAAAAATGCCACGAACTCCAGAAATTGAGACTTTCAATAAATCAAAAACGCAAAGGCTTTTTATAAACTCTGATTACATTGCGAACCACTGCCTCGATAGCTCAGCCTGGTAGAGCGAACGCCTCGTAAGCGTTAGGCCGCGGGATCGAATCCCGCTCGAGGCTTTATTATGTTATAAAATTATGATACTGATTAATTCTAAAGTCTGTTTTCGTCTGTTCTTTCATCAAGGGATTCTATGTCCAATTCAAGTTCTTTTGCAAGTCCCTTCCACCATACTAATGTCTCTCCCACAATTACTCCCCTTTTGATAAACCAAAGTACACCTTTATAGATCTGTCGGTTCGTCAATTGCTGATCCGCAAAACCAACTGTTTGATCAAAATTATATGCTATTTGGTTTGTCTCAAGATTTGTTTACAACAAATTTGTAACTATGTCAACTTGAAAATATTATGAAAAAATATTTATCAAACTTTTTTAAAATTCTTCAAAAATATTGTATATTTTCTATAAATGAAAATAGTGGAAAAGTGGGAAGTTTAGAGATCTAAGCCGAAAGAGTCTGCTAGATTCTGGAATCTTTCGTATGTTTCCAGATATTGCTTACCCTTTGTAGTTATGACAAATGTGTTCTTGCCGTCGAATTCTATCTTGTTCATTAGGCCTGCACCGGTGAGGTTGTCGATGAATTTTGAAAGTCTTGAATGTGATAAGTTTGCCTTGGTTAGAAGTGATGTTACGTTAATGCCGTTCATGCCGCTCTCTTCTGTTACTGTAAGCAAATCTCTTACTATCTGCATGCTTGTTCTATATACTACCATTGCTAGAAAGTAATGGTTTTGGTGATATAAGGGTATTACTATTTATCTCCTCTGGAAACCTTATAGGGATCCGATCTTGCCTCGATAAAAGGAAATTTATCCTTTTTTTGAGAGTACTACTCATTGGATTTTTCCTGTGTAGAGGAATGCGCCAAGTGTTGTATTGAAAGAGAATACTATCCCACAATAAAGTTTGGCAAGATTGGCGTACTTGTAATGCCTGATGAAAAAAAACAGATAGAGTCTTTGGCAGAAAAAAATGGCCTCAATGTAACTGTCTTGCCTAGGATAGGTGTATCTGAAGTAGAATCTGAAGAACCCCAAACAATACTTGCTTATCAGATGATGGGAAGAGAATCTAATGGTAATACGTGTCCATTTCTTGATACTGAGTCAAGTAAAAGATCGCCACATGGTGGATATGCCTGTAAAATCTATGAAAACCGGCCACTTGCATGTAGGGCATATCCTGTAATCCAGTCTGTACCAATCCGTCTTGATCCAAAATGCAAGTTTTGTGAAAACTGTGGAACACTCTCAGGAAATGTAGATTCTGAATTAGAGTCTTTGATCCAGATACAGAAAAAGATGGACACTAAAGCACGATACATCTGGCGCTATGCTACTGGAATAGGAGAATCTAAAGATAAAGATCTTATCAAAACTGGCTGGTTTCTAGTCTGACTTGTTTACTCTTTCGTGGCCGCCTGGGTAATGTTCTGCAATTTTTTTAGAGTAACATTTGCTGCACAGCTGGCCATTTATGTTCCAAGACTCCATCGGAACATAAACATGATCCAGAGGACCTTTGCACATTGCACATTGCTGTGTTTCTACCATTTAGATAACATTCGATCCAGTTCGTTATAAAAATCATGTTCGTAAAAACCATATTAAATACTAGCCGGTATAGAATAAAACAGCGGTAGGACAGATGGCTAATGTGGACCTCCTGCAAGAGAACCTATCAGTCATCGTTCTGCCGCGATTGAATTAAATTTCTAAAAAAGATCTTGGACTACTTTTTGAATACTGATTATTTCTTCTTCCTCTTGCTTTATTTTCTTCTCTATTACACGAACCATTGAGTCCTGCCATACGTGATGAGAGAAGAAATTGTGGTAGGTATTTGCAGCAGTCATCTCATCGTCTACAACTGTATCTTCGAGGAACTTGGTGACTACAGTATCTGTTAATTTGAGTATGCGCTGGTTTAGCTTGACGCTCTTGAATATGGGCTCTAGTTTTGATATGTCTTCTTTAAAGTCGTCTTTTGTAAATAGGATTTTTTCATGCAGGATCTTAAAGTATACTGCAACAAAGAACAAAGTTGCATATCTTTTTGTTTTGTGACCTCCTTTCTTTCCATAGTTAAGATTCCTCTTTGCATATTCCTTAAAACAAT
>JAKEIJ010000095.1 GCA_022545805.1 Nitrosotalea sp.
AGCTTTAATGAATAACATGTTTGCAATAAACATCTTGTACATAAACGGAAAACCCACTCATTCTGGCCTAGAATGTATTTGTCAAGCAAAGGGAGCAAAGAAACGAATTCTTGTAAGAGTAGGCGATATAGTATCCGCAAAGATAATCAATCTTCTCAATGGGGTAGTACATGCAACAATTGGCGAACCTGAACTAGGAGTTTTATTTACCCAGTGTAACAAATGTGGAGCAAAAGTTGTCGCAATGGGTAGTAACATAAAATGTGTAGATTGCGGATACATAGAAGAGAGAAAGTTATCAACCAGATTTGGAAACAGCGATTTTATAAAATTCAACTCCAACTAAGAACATGTTAAAAGTAGCATTCCAAGGAGAGTCTGGAGCATATAGTCAAGCTGCGGCAGTTAGTTTTTTCAAAGATCCAATTGATACCATACCACATCCTACATTTTATGATGCATTAGATTCTACAGAGAATGGAAGATCAGACTATACTATACTCCCTGTAGAAAATTCGCTTGAGGGAAGTGTAGGAGAAAGCTATGATTTACTACTTACCACAAAGCTCGGCGCTGTAGGCGAGATGTATCACAGAATATCTCATTGCCTTATTGGTTTACAAGATTTGAAAAAAATTGATACAGTTTATTCACACCCACAGGCACTTGGTCAATGCAGAAAATTCATCCAAGAGAATCACTTGAAGCCTATACCAACTTATGATACTGCTGGCAGTGTAAAGATTCTCTTAGAATTAAACAAGAATAACATTGCATGCATAGCTAGTAGAAAGGCTGCAGAGATATACAATGTTCCAATAATAAGAGAAGGCATAGAAGACAACTCAAATAATTATACCAGATTTCTCATCTTGGCAAACAAGAAAAAAGAAAGAACTTCCAAAGACAAGACATCAATAATTTTTGCAATAAAACATGTTCCAGGTGCATTGTATAGCATTCTTGAAAAATTCAATGCTAATAGTATCAATTTAACAAAAATTGAATCCCGTCCTACAAAGAGCACCCCTTGGGAATACAATTTCTATGTAGATTTTGAAGGCCACCAAGATGACAAAAACATTCAAGATACTCTTGAGAAGATCAAGGGAAACACAACATTTCTGAAGATATTAGGTTCCTATCCACGAGCTGAACTAATCTAGAACCCTTTTGGTCTTCGAATAGAAAATGCTGCGCTGATTCCAATTATCAGAACTCCTGAAGATATCACTATTAGGTGTGATGTGAATATTATTGGATTTGTAACTGCTTCTAGTTTTCCAGTTACATGAAGCACGGACCCTCCAGCATTTGTTATGTTTATGAAATGTTTTCCATTCTCAAGACTGAACCAGTCAAAACTGACTTGCTTTTGAAAATCTTTGTCAACTTGCAGACCTGTACCGGGGGTCTTCATATGTACGTGAAATGAACTTCCAGTAACATTAAGAAATTCATGATAATGTTTTTCTGCATCAAACTGAAAGACATCACTTTTTCCAATATCTACAGTGTCATTAACGTCGTGTGCATTACTTATTATCGTCTGTAACAGGAAAAATGTTCCCAATACAACTGCAACTAGACCGATTCCAATTCCAGCTGCAGATTTTTTTGTAAGCATTGTGAAAAATTAATTCATGATTATATTTAAAGTAAATTACATTAATTCGACATCATGTGGTTGACTTTCTGCATATCCAGCAGTTGACATTTTGATAAATTCTGCATTCTGTTGCATTTGTGGAATATTATTTGCTCCACAATAGCTCAAGCCAGAACGAATTCCTCCCGTTAGTTGTTTTATTATATCAGTGACACTTCCTTTGTATGGAACCATTGCCTCAACACCTTCTGCCACATAATCATTGAGATCTTCTACCAATGAAGCGTTACTGGTTTCTTTATTTTTCCTTCCAAGAGCGGCATAAAATGACGCCATACCTCTGTAAATCTTGTATCGTTTGCCATTTTTCATCATAAATGAGCCTGGGCTCTCATCGGTTCCACCCAACAAGCTTCCAACCATCACAGTTGATGCTCCTGCTGCAAGTGCTTTTGTTGCATCACCTGATGTCCTTACACCGCCATCAGATATTATTGGAATATCATATTTTTTGCCAACTTGTGCACAATCCATTACAGCAGTTAGTTGTGGTACTCCAGAACCAGTGATTACTCGGGTAATACATATCGAACCAGAACCTACTCCTACCTTTACTGCATCCACACCAGCCTTGATGAGATCTTCTGTACCTTGAGCAGTTGCTACATTTCCTGCAATTAGTTCACAGTTTGGAAATGCTTTTTTTATCAAGCGAACAGTATTGATTGCGTTTTCACTGTGCCCGTGTGCAATATCGACTACTATAACATCAGCACCAGCATCAAGCAATGCTTCTGTTCTTTCCATGAAATCACCTTTTACACCAACTGCGGCACCAACCAAAGGTCTTCCTTTTTTGTCCTTGGATGCCTGCGGATAATTATCAGCGTTAATGATATCTTTACTAGTTATCAATCCCTTGACATATCCTCTTGCATCTAAAAGCGGTAATTTTTCAATACAATTTTTCCGTAGTATGTCTTTGGCTTCACCTATATCCACTCCAAATTTTGCGGTAATGACATCATTTGTCATTACTTCGGTGACCTTTTTACTTTCATCTTTAGATTCCAACATAACAATATCTCGTCTTGTCAGTATGCCAACAAGCTGACCTTGGCCATCTGTTACAAGTAGTCCTGATGCTCCTTTTTCTCTCATGGATTCTATGGCTTCACGCACAGTCTGGTCTGGATTTATTGTATATGGATTTTCAATTATTATACTGCCTGAGCGTTTTGTTTTGAGTACTTCGTTTACCTGTTCTGAAATAGTGAGAAATCTATGTATGATTCCAATTCCGCCTTCCCTTGCTATTGCTACTGCCATAGCAGATTCAGTAACAGTATCCATATTTGCACTGATGATCGGTATGTTAAGAGAAATATTTTTTGAAAGTTTTGTCTGTAGGTTTGTTTGAGATCTAGTAACAATTCCTGATCGTTTAGGAACAAGGAGTACATCATCAAATGTTAATCCTTCCCTTATTTCCAACGAAACCTTCTTGATTAGAATGAAAATCTGTTATAAGCCTTTCTTGAGACTTTTCAAGTTTTTTACGATCTTGACAATATCATTTGTAGCCTTGACATTATGAGTTCGTATTATATCAGCACAATTTAGAGCAGCAAAAGTTTCTGCTGCAAGAGATCCATAAAGTCTCTTATCAGGATCGGTCTCATCCAATAGTTCTCCTATGAAGGACTTTCTTGAAATAGAAACAAGAATTGGATGTTCTTGTTTTATGTGTTTTAGATTTTTCAATACCAGTATGTCTCTTTGTAGCCAATCAGAATTGATTTTTGTAAACAACACACCTTGTGCTTTTTTTCTAAAGAACCCAATAGCAGGATCTACTGTGATCTGACTTGCTGGAATTCCAGATCTTAGTGCAAGCGCAACACTTTGACTAATCAATTTTCTAGTCTGTATGACTTGATTTCCCTTAATCGATTCATTGCTAAATGCACATAACACAACAGATGGGCGGTGCTTCTCAAGTACATCAACCATATTTTTGTCATATTTTAGTCCTGAAACATCATTGACTATTTCCACACCTAATTGAAGAGCCACTTCTGCCACTTTTGCCCTACATGTATCAATTGAGACAGGTAATTTTGAAACTTTTTGGATGGCATTTATAGCAGTGGTAATTCTTTTGATCTCTTTATCTTCTGATATCAGGGTCTTGATATACGGAGCAGTAGACATGCCACCAACATCAATAAAATCTGCACCATCCTCTTCCATTAACTTGGCAGTTTTTTCTATCATTTTTTTATCAGTGAATACTGATTTTTTATAAAATGATTCTGGACTGGTGTTAATTATTCCCATTACTCGTATTGGACTAGAATCGCCCACTCTTACTCTTGCTAGTCTATGCATATGGTTTATGATTAACCCAGATACATTTAGACTTACATGACTTTGGATGGCTGGCATGAAAAATATCTAGAAATTCTAAAAGAATTCAACTACGATAGATTAAGTGAAATAAAGTCAGCAAAGATCCTTGATTCTATTCTAAAGAATAAATTTGATGTAGACATTTTAGAGAAAAAAATTAAAAATAAAACTGTCTTTGTCATAGGAGCAGGCCCATCTTTGATTGCATCCATATCATATCTTAAAAAATTCAAAAACATCACAAAGATTGTTGCAGATGGTGCTACACAAGCAATGCTTGAAAATGGAATGGTACCAGATATCATAGTAACAGATCTTGATGGAAACATGGAGTCACTCAAAAAGGCATCAGAAACTGGATCAATAATGATCGTACATGCACATGGAGACAATATCAGAAAATTACCATATGCAATTTCATTCAGATACTGTATAGGTACCACAGAGGATAGACCATTTGGAAAAATTAGAAACTTTGGTGGATTCACAGACGGTGACAGATGCGTATTTCTTGCTAATCATTTTGGTGCATCCAAAATAATCATGATTGGAATGGATTTTGGAATTCACATAGGAAAATATTCCAAAATAGGAATATACAATAAACCAATAAAGATAAAAAAGCTAAGAAAGGGGAAATCGCTCTTAGAATGGCTTGCTTCAAAGAGCAACAATCTCTATACAACATCCCAACCAATATCAGGATTCAAAAATGTGAAATTAGTAGATCTTCAAAGGCGAGTCAGACAATAGCACATGTTTGAATATTTATTATCCATTTGGCAATAGAAAAAACATGAGTTATTCGGAGGAGAATCTACGTGACATTTTAGAACTAAGAGAATGGATCTCCGAAGAGATTGAAAAAAGAGAAAAAGAGATAGACAAATTTAGGCAGAATCTCCGAATTCTTGATTCCCTTGTAAAGCAATCAAGTTTTAGTAAAGCATCTTCTCTGGTATCCAATAAACAGATTATACAACAAAGCCAACAAACATCTTCTGTCATCCCCATCAAGACATCAGATAATAAAATTTTAGCAAACGCACATGTTACTTCTGATGAGCTAGTGATCATTCCATCAGAGGATGTCATGTTAGATATTGAAATGCATCCATTCAAGTCATTTTTCTTGGGCAGAATAATTGGAGGAATGGAAAATCAAGATAAAGTAGATGTGCAGAATGGCAAGATTCCACAGAACACGGCAATATCATGTCTAGTGAATAAAGATGGTAATAGAATCAGAGAAATTCTCATTAAAAATTATCGTCAGAAGGAAAGAGTAAACGAGATAATAAATACAGTAACATGGTCATTTTCCAGAATGATTGAGAATTCTCAAAAGTGATATAATGGACAAGATAATTGTATTAGATTTTGGTTCGCAGTATAGCCATCTCATTTGTAGAAGAATTAGAGAATTTTCAGTCTACTCTGAACTTGTTCCATATAACATCTCATTAGAAGAGTTAAAGAAAATGAATCCAACGGGAATCGTATTCAGTGGAGGACCTGCAAGTGTATACAACAAGGATTCACCACAACCAACAAACGGAATATTTGAGATAGGACTTCCCGTGCTTGGTATTTGTTATGGTCATCAACTAATTGTGAACAAATTTGGAGGCAAGGTTAGGCGTTCTCACAAAGAATATGGGTCTTCGTTGCTCAGTATAGATAATAATTCTGACCTGCTTGCAGGTATGGGTCAATCAACAAGAGCATGGATGAGTCATGGTGATGCTGCAGAAAGTTTGCCTGAAGGATTCAAAGTAATAGGGCATACAGAAAATTCTTTTGCAGCGGCGATTGCAAATAAGCAAAAAATGGTATATGGAATTCAATTTCATCCAGAAGTAGTTCATACCGAAAATGGAGTTCAAGTTCTCAAGAATTTTGTTCTAGACATATGTAAAGCAAAACAAGATTGGACCTTGGAGAATTTTATAGAATCAACAGTGTCAGATATTTCAAAAATTGATGGTGATGTGTTATGTGGAATAAGTGGGGGTGTTGATTCTACAGTAGCTGCAGTGCTGATTCAAAAGGCGATAGGAAACAGACTCAAGTGTGTTTTTGTAGACAATGGTCTTTTACGAATGAATGAAGAAGTAGAAGTAGAAAACATGTTTGAGAATAATTTTGGAATGAATTTTACGGCAATAAATGCCAAAGAGAGATTTCTTACAAGACTCAAAGGAATAACAGACCCCGAACAGAAACGAATGATTGTTGGAGAGGAATTTGTCAAAGTGTTTACAGAATTTGCTGAAAAGAATGGCCCGTTCAAATGGCTGGGACAAGGTACGCTCTATCCAGATGTAATAGAAAGTGGAGTTTCAAAAGGCCCAGCGGCTGTAATTAAAACTCATCACAATGTTGGCGGATTACCATCATGGCTTAACCTACAAGTATTGGAACCTCTCAGGTTTCTTTACAAAGATGAGGTAAGAAAAGTAGGTAAAATTCTAGGGGTTCCGGATAAACTTCTTAACCGCCATCCATTTCCAGGACCTGGTCTTGCAGTAAGAATAATGGGAGAAGTAACTCCAGAAAAATTACAAATTGCAAAACAGGCCAGCAAAATTGTTGAAAGTGAGCTTGAGTCATCAGGATGGTATCATAAGGTTTGGCAGGCTTATGCAGCAGTAGGAGATGATAGAGCAGTAGGGGTAGTGGGCGATGAACGAAAATACGGCCATGTAGTTCTTGTCAGAATAGTTGATTCTATCGACGCCATGACTGCAGATTGGACAAGATTACCCTCAGAGATACTTGAAAGAATCAGTAATAGAATTACAAACGAAGTAGAAGATGTAGCTTGGGTTAGCTATGTGATTTCAAGCAAGCCACCAGCAACAATAGAGCCTCAATAAAAAAGCAACTTAGTTTAGAAAAATCTATTTTAAAAGAAATTTTTTAAAAATTAGAGTTTATGGGACCACGTTTATTCTGGCGGTCGGTGGGTTCTGATCCTGAATTACAGTAACCTTCACTGTGCTGCTATCGGAACCAAATTGGTTGGTTACTGTAAGTTTGAATTCTAGCACCTTTTGTTGACCATAGTCAACAGATGGGGAGTAGAATGCTGGATGAGCAGTGCCACTCAATATGATAGTGACTGGGTCACCACTAATTTGTACCCATTTGAATTTGATATGGTCACCAGTACTGGCGCTTCCATCTAATACAACTCTGCTGTTTGGTGAGACTGTTTGATCTGGACCTGCATTAGCAACTGGTGGTTGTCCAGCTACTGGGAGGTTATTGACCTTGACAGTAACAGAACATGATGGAATGTCAACCATGTTATCAGATACATCTAGTGTGAATTGTAGTGTACTACTTGAGCCAGTTGGAGTTGGTGCCACAAATGTTGGGCTCATATCAGTGCTGGAAGATAGTTTTACTGGTTGTCCAGAAACCTGTCTCCAGTAGTAAGAGATAGTATCACCGCTTGGATTTGCAACTGATATTGGCAATCTTACTAGAGAATTAGAATTAACAGAAACATCTTGACATGCTACGGTTGGATCTTGATGAGTGCTCTTAACTGTGACTTTGGTCATGGCAGCGGCTTTTCCTCCATGTCCATCATCAGCAGTAAATACAAACAACATGGTGGTAGTTTTGCCTGGTGCTACTGCTGGTGCAGTAAATGATGTAGCATCAGTATTAGTTGAAGATAATTGTATACTTGGACCAGAATATTGGCCCCATGCTAATGTCAATGGATCATTGTCTTGATCTGTTGCAACACCCTTGAGAGATACCATAGAACCTTCATCAACAACTTGATCTGGATTTACTGAAACAACCGGAGGATGATTAACGTGTAAGACTACGACATTAAATGTAGTAGTATCCTTTAGTCCATATCCATCATCTACAGTTAATGATAACTTCAATGATTTGACTTCATTTGCAGGAACTGGAGGAGAAACAAACGATATTACAGGAGCAGTAGAGGTTGGAGAAAATGTTATTGCATCACCGGAAACTTGACCCCATTGGTATGTTAGTTTCTTGCCAACATCAGGAGTTGTTGACTTGAGACCAGAAAGTGTGACTTTTGTATTTTCGTATACTACGATGCTATTTGCAAGTGAACCTTGCAGGAAATATTGGTTCAGTGTACCTGATCTTGCAACATCAGTGGTATAGAATTTAGCACAGTAAATGTGATCTGTACCTTGAAATTGTTGAATACATTGTTGAAGGAATTGTGCTGCACTGCCACTGTTTGGTGAACTAGTTTGGGCATTTGCAGATATTGTTGGTAATACTGCAGCGAAGATCATTGCAGCTAGTATAGCAACAAAAAATTTGTAATTCAACTTGTCAGTTCTAAATTTTAGATTATTAAAAAACCTTTCTCTTAATTTGTTGTATTATCCAGATCAGTTTTTTGATCTAAAAACACTGTTTGATATGATATTTTCATCAATTTTACACAAATAATTGAAGGCTCATCTGCTACTAGTCCTAACAAACGACATAACTTGGTCCATTGTTGGTGGAACTCCAATAGAGTTTCCAACATAGAGAGATGCCGCCGCATTTGCAAACTTTAGCCTTTCAAGGGAATCAAGATTTGCAAGATATCCAAGCATATTTGCAGCATCCCAGGCATCCCCAGCACCTGTTACAAATTTGGGTCGAACTTGGAAAGATTTGACATATTCCACATCCTGTCCATTTGACCAGTATGATCCTGCAGAAGTATGAAGATCAATAGGTATCGAATATTTCCTGGATAGTTCAAGTACAAGATTCCTAGTCTCTTTTTCTCCAGAGATTGCCTCCAAGCCTGACTGCGCTAGAAGAAGATTGCATTCATTCTCATTCATACATAAGGAATCAAGATAATTTGCAATTTTTGGTAGTGATTCTTTGAATTCTTCAGCCCTTGTCTGAATGTCAGCTGGATCTAAAAAATGAAAAGCCGATGGGGACTTTGAAAATACAAACTGTGCTAATTCTGTTCCTTTTTTATTGCTTGCCCAGTTTGTTACAATGACTGCATCAGCATTTGTTAACATATCTTGTTCTTGCATTCCAAGTTTTTCAGGTCCAAAGTCTTCATTATCACCTAAATCAGAAATCATCATGTTTACAATGTTACCAGCATTGTTGAATTCAAGCGATGTTGTTCTTCCTGGCTTTCCATCAATTATGGATAGGGAGACTTTTTCAAATGTAGAAAAAGTTTCTTTGATTATCTGAGAGCTAGTCTTGTCTGCAATTGTTATCAATGAAACTGGACAGCCAAGTCTTGCTAGAGCATAAGCAACATTTGTTGCATTACCACCTTTTAGATCTGTTTGTGGTATTCCACGAATACTTCCACCCAATTTACTTTTTTCTAAAATTTGTTTGTAGAGTTCATCTAAATTTTGAATCTTGATTATACGATCAAGAAAAAAATCATTTAGAACAACAATTGAATTTAGTTTTAGATTTTCTAACTTTTCTAACATGAAAAGGCTTAGCCCATTGGAGGACCTCTTCCGCCGCCACCTCGGCCGCCGGATGAGGCAATAACATCATCAATTCTGAGTATCATGCATGCTGCTTCAGTTGCTGATTTTATTATCTGCTCTTTTACTGCAACTGGTTCTATGATATCAATGGAGAACATGTCTGCGACTCTAGTGTTTCTTGCATCTATGCCTGTCCATTTCTTTCCTTGGCTATGTTTTGCACGAAGTGTGACCATAGTATTGATTGGATCCATTCCTGCATTCTCAGCAATGGTCAACGGGATGACTTCAAGTGCTTCAGCATATTTTTTAATTGCAAGTTGTTCTCTTCCTTCAAATTTATCTGCCCATTCCTTTAGGTGCGAAGCTATGAATTCTTCTGGGGCTCCACCTCCAGCCACGACTGCTGGCTTTTCTATTACATCTTTTACAACCATCAAGGAATCGTGCATTGATCTGTCAACTTCGTCGACTACTCTTTGAGATCCTCCTCTGAGCAATAATGTAATGGCCTTTGGATTTTTACAACCTTCAATGAAGACCCACTTGTCTGTCTCCACTTTTCTCTGCTCTACGAGTTCTGCTGCACCCAAGTCCTTTGGAACCATATCATCGATATTACTACTAATTCTGCCTCCTGTTGCTTTGGCAAGTTTTGTCATATCGCTTTCTTTTACTCTTCGAACTGAAAGTATGCCTTGTTTAGCTAGATAATGCTGTGCAATGTCGTCTATACCTTTTTGGCAGATTAGCACATTTGCGCCAATTTGATGAATCTTGTCTACCATAGATTTGAGCATTCTATTTTCTTCTTCAAGGAACATCTGCATTTGAGTAGGGTCACTGATTCTGATTTCTGCACTCATCTCTGTTTTTTCAATTTCCAGAGCTGAATTCAATAATGCAATCTTTGCCTTTTCTATTTTAGTAGGCATGCCGCTGTGGACAACTTCCTTATCAAGAACTATACCTTTGATAAACTGAGTACCTCTAATAGAGCCGCCTGCTTTCTTTTCCACTTTGATATTATCAAGATCCACTCTATGTCCTTCTGCTTCTTTTTCTACAACCTGCAATATTGAATCAACTACAAGTTTGGATAACATGTCACTGTCTTCTGAGATAAGTTTTGACTGCATGCTTGTTTTTGCAATTTTTAGCAGGATTTCTTTCTCATTTGGACTTACTTGCTTTGCCATTTCTGTGAGAAGTGAAAGTGCTTTTTCTGCTGCTGCTTGATATCCTTCAATTATTACTGTAGCATGAACATCTTTTTCCAAAAGCTCTTCGGCTTTAGCTAACAGAGCACCGCCAAATACTACAGAAGATGTTGTACCATCACCTACTTCATTATCTACAGTCTTCGAGATCTCAACCATCATTTTTGCGGCTGGATGTTGAACATCAATTTCTTTTAGTATAGTCGCACCGTCATTTGTAATTGTAACATCGCCTAGAGAATCAACAAGCATTTTATCCATGCCTCTTGGGCCAAGACTTGTTCTTACAAGTTCTGCAACCAATTTTGCTGCAGCAATGTTATTCTTTTGTGCATCTCGTCCCTTTTGTTGTAATGCACTTTCCTTTAATACCAACACAGGTCCTTGTGGTGTTTGTTGAATAGACGCCAAAATTAATCCCTTAACTCGTGTAACTAATTGCCCCTTTTAATACCTTATCGGTTCAAGATCTTCAAATATCTTCTATTTTTAACGTCCACAACACCAGTGTATAAGATTCTGATCTCAGGTAAAGCAAGAAATGGCAGGAAAAGAGGTATGAGATGAGGGTTTTTGAATTTGCATCCAGTCTCAACTAATTTAGAATCAATACTAGAATATTCATCGAGGGTTCTTTCAAAAGACAGTGAAGATATCAAGCCAGCAAGCGGTAACGAGAATTTACTTAGGACATTATGGTTTTTAGCTACTAGCATACCGCCTTGCATCTTGGTCAAACTATTTGCAACAAAGGCCATGTCCTTTTCATTTGAACCTATAACTATCATGTCATTTTCGTGAAAGCTCTGAGTACATCCAAATGCCCCGATATCAGCACCAAAATTTCTCAAAAATGCTACAGTTTTTTTTCCAGTGCCATATGTCCTATCAATAGCTGCTACCTTCCACACATCTTTATCAGGTGATGCCATTACATTGCTATCTTTTACTTGAAGCTCTTCTTGATCTACTTTTGTTATTATTTCAGTATCCAGTCGGATAACCAATGCTTGTGCGGTGTTCTCTTTACTTCGTACAACAAAGTCTTTTTCTTCAAACTTTGTTCCTGTTTTGACAGTTTTTTTCATCCAAGATGGAATTATGGTCTTTGGAGTGTTTACTACAAGGCTACTGTGAGCTACTACCAATTTTCCTCCTACAAAGACCTTGTTTGGTTTTATCTTTTCCAAATCGTCAAAGACTAGAATATCAGCTAATTTGCCAGGTGCTATTGCACCAAGATCCTTGCCCATTCCGTAATACTCAAAAGAATTTCTTGATGCAATGGTTATAGCATCTATTGGATCCATGCCCATGGAGATTGATTTTCTGATACAATGATCAATTATGCCATACTCTGCTATGTCTTTGGGATTAACCCCGTCAGTACAAAACATCAATCTATCAAGATATGTTTTATGAGACAATACGTTAGGCAGAATTTTATCCAAATCTCGTCTTATGGAACCCTCTCTCATCATTACCCACATCCCAAGTCTGAGTCTTTCTAAGACTTGATCATAATCAATCGGTTCGTGACATGAGAAAATTCCAGAGGCTATGTAGGCATTTAGTTTTTTATCACTTGCACCAGCAGTATGACCATTTACAATACCGCCATTTTTTAGAACATTTGATATGCTTTGAATTGTATCAGAATCCCTAGTAGTGACTTTGGTCCAAGAAAAAACTTCCCCCAGACCAACTACGTTTTCAATATCTAGTCCTTTGACTTCTTCTTTTTTTGTCAGTGTCCTTGCATGGCTAAATTTTCTATCAACTGGTAGTCCCCCAGGAATTACATGATAAACCCTAATTGGAAGGCTCTGTGTCATTTTAATAAATTCCTTGAATCCCTTGTAGCCACAGACACTTACAACATCAATTGGATCTGCAAACAAAGTGGTAGTTCCTGACAAGAGCGATTTTTTTGCAAGTTCTGATGGAAGAACATACTGGTCGATATGGATATGCGGATCTACAAATCCTGGTGTGATGTATCTATCCTGCAAATCAATGACACCGGTATTTTCTCCAACCGTATGAGATGCATCCTTTCCCACATAGGCAATTCTATCTTTTTTTATTGCCACATGAATTTGAGGTATGACTTCCCTTGAAAATACATTAACCAGCCTGCAATTTTTCAAGACAACATCTGCCTTGCTATCACCCATAGCTACTGCATTGAGTGATAGAATCATGGAGGCAAGTGAACTGGCCTTCATAGTGGTGATTAATTCATTATACTATTAAAGCGATGTTTAAATTACGGTCAACGCAGCTCATTTTTTATGAATATGCCAAAGGAGATCAATAGGTATTGCCCTAAGTGTAAGAAACATACGTTACACAAGGTCTCCATATACAAGGCAGGAAAGAGAAGAGGTTCTGCTATCGGTGAAAGAAGACACGCTGAAGACAAGAAAGGCTACGGCGGTCAAAAGTTCCCAAAGTTAGCAAAGCCAGCAAAGACTACTAAGAAGATCACCCCTATCATGACATGTCCAGAATGCAAAAAGAAATGGAATGTATCCGGAATAAGACTTAGAAAATTGGAGCTAGTTGCATAATGAAAAGAGCCCATATTTGGATACCAAAACCAGGAAGTAAATTCCAAAAGGTACAGTGTAAAGAATGCGGAGAAGAGAGTGTTGTTTATTCACATGTTTCTTCAATAGTAACATGTAAGGCATGCGGTAATACACTAGCAGAACCAACTGGTTCCATTGCAAAAACAAATGGAAAAATTTTAGGTAGCGCAGATTAAATCATAATCTTTCTTTGTGTTCAGATTAACAGCAATCCTTTTGTCATCAAGAACAACATAAGATTCCTTTACGGTTTCCATGTTTTTTATCCGTTGAGGATCAACTATAGAGATTCCAGTATAAGCACATTCTTCATTATTATAATTAACAAAAAATTCTGCGTCCAATCCAAGAGACAAGAGAAAAGTTTTTCGCACCAGTATACTTGTCCACGCATTTTCTTCATTTACCAGGCCTATAATTTTTTTAATTATTTCAGAATCAAAAAGTGGCATGTCGCCAGAAACCACAAAAATTATTTCTTCAAACTTAGAAAGAGATTCTCCCAGATCAGTAGAATATCCAGCACCCCTTGTTTCAAGTATGTCAACACCCAGACTAGAAATAAACTCACGTGTTTTTGGTGCGTTATTACTTGTAACACACACTATATTTGAAAATATTTTTGAATTTTGCAAAGCATTTAGAACATGTTCTATCAGCGGTTTTTTGTATCGTAGGAGTAGTTTTTCCTCGGAGGATCTCATCCTAGTACCCTTACCTCCACACATGACTAGCCCCATCATATCGATACAAAAATCAATAAAGACGCTAGTCTTACCAATTCATTGCTTGCACCAAATACATCGCCAGAAATTCCTCCAAAGTTCTTGTTTGCAACTATAAGCAATAGAAAAGACAATCCTACACATGATATTATTACAAACACGCCTGTCATTCCTGCCAAAATCACAGTGGGTACTATTGCTAGTAGTATAGCTATGGTAAATTTTCTCGGATCTTTCATGGATTGAGTAAAAGGAGAACTTAGTCCTTCCCAAGCAGAAAGACCGCGATTTGCCTGTATTACCATGGACAGTTTAGCCATGAGTTCACTTAGAAGTATTGCCTCAAACAGTGCAAAACCTTTGGTCATGGAAATAGCCAATATCATACCTGCAGCATATAGAACAACTGTCATTACTCCGGCAGAACCGACTGCTGGATCTCTCATTGCCTGGAGTTTTTTTTCTCTTGTCCCCTTTGCCATTATTCCATCTGCAAAATCACATAATGCATCAGTATGATGCATTCCGGTTATCATAGCAAGTGCTCCGGTCAAGATAAGACCAGTAATAAGAGGTTGAAGAAAAAAAGATAAACCGTAACCTGCAGCACCAATAATTATTCCTATAAGAGCTCCTGCAATTGGAAAAAGATACATGTTCTTTGCTACAGTTTCCAGTTCACTATTCTTAGAAGGAATGATTGTTAGAAATGACACTACAGATGATATTCCCTTAAACATTAAACCACCAACCAAGATATGACAATGATAAAATCATAGGAATTGTAAAAAATAAAACAAATAATATCGTAGTCATTTTCATTATAGATATTGCAGATCGGAAATGTTTTTCAGTTATTTCAGAATTTCCATCCCCTAAAACATAGTGTTCCATCTTTTCAAATTTTATTCCAAGCGCACCAGCCAGAGTAGCCATTGGATAACCGGCATTTGGGCTTTCAGTCTTTGGACCATCTCTTTTCATGATATGAATCGAATTCTTCCAGTCCTCTCGTAGTATAATGCATGAAAATACCATAACAAAGCTAGTGAGTCTAGATGGAATAAAGTTGAGCACTTTATCGCAATTGGCTGCAAACCAGCCTATGTTTCGAAATATTTCTGTTTTATATCCAATCATTGAGTCAGCCGTGTTTACAGTTCGATACACAAATGCTCCAGCCAGGCCAAAAATTGAGAAATAGAATAGCGGACCTGTTATGCCGTCAACAATGTTTTCGCTGATGCTTTCAAGAGTTGCAGAAATTACGTGTTGTTTATCTAAATTTTTGGTGTCTCGTTTTACTATCATAGAAAGTTGTGTCCTTGCACCATCTAGGTCATTTTTTGCTATAGAACTCATGATTTTTGATGCATGCCCTTCCATTCCCTTTATCGCGATGGTGGTCTTTAGTAAAATTCCGACTAGAATTATACTTACACCCATGAATAGAATTTTGTAAAGTTCATTGAGATCAAAACTTTCCACGTATTTCAAAGAAGACGAGAATGAAAGAATCAAAAAAGATACTAATGATACAACTAAAACAAGCAGAATGATACCGTTAATTTTTTCGGCAATCAGATTGGTAGATTTTGCATATGGTACTGACTTGCCAATCAATTTACCCATCCAAACGGTTGGATGATATCTATTTTTTGGATCTCCAAAAATAAGATCAAGTCCAAGTGCAAATACAACTGCAATTATTGGTATCAGAATCAGTTTAACATACCTCGTATCATTTTCATATCAAGATTTTTTTTCACAATTAGAGCCAAATGATCTATTTCTTTGTCTAGTGTTGTAAGATATTTTTTTGTCCACGATACTTGTTTCGGGTTTGCATGTAAAGTATCTTCATCTGGTATGTCAAACTCAATTAAAGGAATTGTTCCAATTACTGGCTTCAGAGTTTTCTTTTTTAATATAGAATAGCTTGGATACAATATAGTCACATCTCCTCTAAACTTGTTTATGACAAACCCTTTGACAAGTTTTTGATGTTTTTTATCAAGAAGCGACAATGTCCCTACAATACTTGCAAAGCTTCCGCCCTTATCTATGTCAGTTATCAAGATTACAGGGGATTTACAATATTCTGCCATTCTCATATTTGCAATGTCATACCGTTGCAGGTTTATCTCTGATGGAGACCCAGCCCCCTCTAGTATCACAATGTCGTTTGTTTTCAGTAATTTGTCAAGTGCATTCTTTGATTCTTCGAGCCCTTTTGAGAGAGCAAATTTTTTGTAATAATCTCTAGCATGCATTTTACCATGGAATATACCATTTACAAAAATTTCACTTTTGTAATTTCCAAGGGGTTTTAATAAAATTGGATTCATTATGGGCATTATCTCGGTTCTTGCCGCAATTGCTTGAATGGCCTGAGCCCTTGAGATCTCAAATTCTCTGTCAACATAGGAATAAGAGGACATGTTCTGCGACTTGAACGGTGCCACTTTGTATCCAGCATCAGAGAAGATCCTGCAAAGAGCTGTAACTAGAGTCGTTTTTCCAGCACCTGAAGAAGTACCCTGAATCATCAAAGTTTTTGCAGTCATGATTTTCGTAATGCCTCGACCAGTTTTAGATTTTCTTTGTGGGTTCTAACTGCAATTCTTATGTAATTGTCATTTAATCCTCGAAATGTACTACAGTCCCGTATGAGGATATTGTTTTGTAGTAACCTATTTTGAATTTGACGGGATTTTATTTTTGAGTTTATTAAAATAAAATTTGTATCAGAATTATAACAAGTAAATCCCTTTATTTTTGATATGGAATTTGCAAGAAATTTCGACTCTTTTCTTATTACTTTTAATGTCTTTGACAAATGAGATTTGTCAGATAATGCCCTGATAGATGATTGTTGTGCAATTCCACTAACATTCCACGGGATCTTTATCTTTTGTAGAATTTCAATCATCTTTTTATTGCCAAGTCCATATCCAATCCTCAATCCTGCCAACCCAAATGACTTGGTCAAGGATCGAAGGATGAATAGGTTATCAAATTCTTTGAGATATGAGACAACGCTTTCGTCACCACTAGGAACCAATTCAATGAAACATTCATCAAGAAACACCATTGCCGATTTTTTGTGTGCGGATTCAAGAATCTTTAACATGTTTTTTTTCTTTATGAGAACTCCTGTAGGATTATTGGGGTTACATAGAAAGACAAAGCTTTTCATTGGAATTGCATCGTAGAATTCTGACAAGTTTTGGTTCAGATTCATTGTCTTGAAAAAATAGACCATTGCTCCGTTTAATTTTGCAGCAGACTCATATTCACTAAATGTAGGAATGGGAATCAACACTTTTTGTTTTCGTAGAAATGCAGCGCAATAATTGTAGATGATTTCTGTGGCTCCATTTCCAACTATAATCTGATTTTTTGAGATTCCGGTGTATTTTTGAAGATGAGTTCTTAAGTCATTTGAATTAGGATCTGGATAGATTGAAATCTGTGAATCATTTTTGAAAACATCTCTTACTTTGGTTGGAAATCCAAGAGGATTGACATTTGAGCTAAAATCTAACAGTTTCAAGTTATGTTCAAGTCCGTTTGAAAATATACCTCCGTGAGCGGCCACCTTGTGATTTGTTATGGTCTTTTCTACTCTAAGCCGCATATTTTTCAAATAACCATAACGGTATTTAGTTGTGTTTTGCTTTGCTTCTAAAAGAATATTAATTGTATAACGGGCTATTTTCATTATGAAACGTGTAGCCATAATTGGAGTTACTGGCGCAGTAGGCCAGGAATTTGTTCTAGCATTGAACAAGCATCCATGGTTTGAGGTAAAACAGATAGCTGCCTCTGAACGATCAGCCAACAAAAAGTTTGTAGATGCTATAAGAGATCCAAACAGTGGCATTTTGAAATGGCATTTGCGAGAGCCCATTCCAGAATACGTAAAAAATATGACAATTGATGCTGTAGACGATATCAATCCAGAAAATTTTGATTTAATTTTTAGTTCAGTAGAAAGTGAAGCTGCAAGAGACATTGAAACAAAATTTGCAAAACATGTTCCAGTCATCAGTACATCTGCAGCATACAGATACGAAGCAGACGTTCCAATTCTAATTCCAGGAATAAATGATGACCATATTGGATTACTAGATATTCAGAGAAAGAACAGAGGTTGGAAGGGATTTGTAGCACCATTGCCAAACTGTACAACAACAGGACTTGCAATAACTATGAAGCCACTCTTAGACAAGTTTGGGGCTCAGAAGATAATCATGACATCCATGCAAGCAATGTCAGGTGCAGGCAGATCACCTGGTGTTTCTGCACTAGACATAACAGACAACATAATTCCATTCATACCAAAGGAAGAGGATAAGGTAAGGCTAGAAACCGGAAAGATACTTGGCAAGTTTACAGATGGAAAAATTGATCCAGCAAAGATGAAAGTTAGTTGCACATGTACAAGAGTTCCAGTACTAGACGGTCATACTGAAACTGTATTTGTTGAAACTGCCACTCATGTTGACCCAGACAGTGTAAAAAAAGCCATGCAAGATTTCTCAAACAGTGTAAGCGTTACTGGATTGCCCTCTGCACCAAAAGAATATCTCATGGTTAATGAGGATCCTACAAGACCACAACCAAGACTAGATAGAGAGATCAATGAAGGAATGACTACAGTAGTTGGAAGATTAAGAGAAGATACAGTGTTTGATAACGGTATCAAGTATGTGCTTTTCTCACATAATGAGAAAATGGGTTCTGCAAAGGGTGCTGTATTGTTAGCAGAGATGCTATACAAAAAAGCCTACATCTAGTAAATTATAAAATTATAGAAATTTTATACTAACAACTTTAATAAGATCCATTTATTCACAATAATCTGTGTTTTGATGACAAAAGTTGATGATTTAGATATGATAATTTTATCAGAATTATCACAGGATGCAAACATATCCGTTCCAAGAATTTCAAAGAAGATCAATGTAAATTCGTCTGTAGTATACAGCCGCATCAAGAGATTAATTAAGAGAAAACTCATCGAGCGTTTTACAATAGTAGTAAATGACAGGGAATTAGGCTATACAGTAAAGGCACTCACTGGAATAAACATGGATTCTAAGATGAGAGACAATGTTATTGAAGAGTTGATGAAGATTCCAGAGGTAAGAGAGATCTCAGAGGTAACTGGGAGATTTGATATCATTGTAACCATGTATGCCAAAAACCTAGATGAGATGCACCGATTGATATCAGAAAGACTGGGAAGAATTCAGGGAGTTCAACGTTCTGAGAGTTTCATCGAAATGAAAAGGACAACAAAGCCTATGCCCTACAAGCCAGCCAAATAGTCGTTTTGGTCTTTTCAACCTATAAATAAGTAATAAGATCCAAATGGAGTAAGAGTGTGCTAACAACAAAAGCCAGTTCAAGAATTAAGGTATACTATGAAGTTACCAAGCCAAAGATATGGTATCTCCTTGTTTTTACTGCAATAGGAGCAGCCTTGACTGCATCAAATTTGTATCATATCGCAGTATCTCCGTTAACATGGTGTCTTGTAATAGGCGGCGTAATAGCTGGTTCTGCTTCTGCAAATACGCTGACAAACTATAACGACAGAGACATTGATGCAATAATGGAAAGAACAAAGGATAGGCCCATTCCAAGTAGGAGAATTTTTCCTGCTGAAAAGGCATTATATTTTGGACTAATTCTGGGAGCAATATCCCTAGTAAGCGCTTTTGCCATAAACATGTGGGCAGGCATCTTCATGGCATTTGGGCTTGCTGATAACATTCTAGTTTATAGTAAATTTCTAAAGAGAAGAAGTAGAACAAATATCGTTTTAGGAGGATTCTCAGGAGGAGCACCTGCAATGATTGGCTATGTTGCAGTAACAACCACTGGCCTATGGGACTTGGGATTGGTGATGGCAGGACTTGTCTTTGTTTGGATTCCAATGCACATATGGAGTCTTACACTTCATGTCAAGGACGATTATAACAAAGTAAATGTTCCAATGTTGACAGCAGTTGAATCAGAAAAGACATCAGTTAGAGTCATTGCAGGGACCACTCTGATGATGGTTCTTTTCAGCATTCTTCCCTTTTTCATGACAGGTATGTCTGGAAAACATTTGTTTCATGAAGTGTACCTGTATACAGCTATAGTTTCAGGTGCAATAATGATTGCGCTAAGTGTCTGGCTACTTGTGAAACCATCTGAAAAAGCATCGTGGACGTTATTCAAGTTTTCAAGTCCATATCTTGCAATATTATTTATTGCGCTAATGATAGATTCTGCACTCTAAGTATTATTTGAGATATTTTTTTAGGGATAAATTTTCTGCGCCTGGAATCTTGGCAATTTCAAACCCTTCTGCCCTTTTTGAAAAAGACTTGGTCGCATCTACTCCCATCTTTGCAGTAAGAAGATTTTTTTGATCACTGGAAGGGTCAAGACTAGAACCCCGTACTTTTGGCACTATTATCAGGTCCTTGTCTGCTTGAAATCTAGTGGCCATGGCATATTCTACTGCTACAGGATCTGATGGATCAATATCATCATCCACCACTACCACATTCTTAAGAGAACGATGGGCAGAAAATGCAGCCTCGATTGCTTTTTTTGGATCTGACTCTTGTTTTTTGGAGATCTGGACCACTGCGTGCAACCACTTACAACCGCCCTCAGTGAGTACAACATTTTTGGTTTGGGGCAAGGCCTGTTTTAGTTCCTTGTTTATCTTTGCCTCAATTGGCATTCCCATTAGTAACTGGTGTTCACCAAAACCAGCTAGTATATCATGAAAGATGGGGTTATTTCTAAAGTATATTCTATCAAGCTCAAAAACAGGCTGGGCTCTTTTGAAATCATATGTGCGAAGCATTTCTACCATCCATTCTTTGTGGGTCTTGTCCTTGAGAATTCTTCCCTCTATGATTATTTCTGATTCTGATGGAACAAGCATCTGTGAATAAGGAGATTTGGAAAGTGTGAGTTTTTTTCCCAACAATTCATTTGCAATTTCAAGTTCATCTTTTCCCCAATCAGCTTGATACGCACCTGCAATGGAAACAGCAGGATGAACACCTACCGAAATGGCAACTTTGAGATCCTCACCGTGTTCTTTTGCATAAACAAAAGTCCTGTGAAGATGCCTCCCCTCCACCATTCTAATTGAGAAGTGTTTTTCATCGATTCTCAGCAACCTGTTAAATGATGAGTTTTGTGTACCCATCTCCTGATTTTTTGTATATATGATTGAGGATGTGATGAATGGGCCAGGTTCTTTGTCAAAATGAGTGACCATTGGCAGAGTAAAAAGATCTCGTGACTGGTTTTCTAGAAATTTTGCTTTTGTGGTTGTTTTTGGTTTTGATGCATGCTTTATGGCAGAAATTACTTTTTCATGTATTTTATCTTCACTTGCACCAACAGCATAAGCAAATCTTTTTCGTGTCCCTACCAGATTTGAAACAACTCTAAATTTGCTATCTTTGACATTTTCAAACAATAGCGCTTTTGAGCCATCCATCTTGGCCGTCACTGCAGCAATCTCAAATTTTGTAGAAATTTTCTTTTTTACTACAGCCAACTCGCCTTTTTTTGCAATAAGATCCAGATAGCCCCGCATATCAGAAGTCATTGTTTTACAATCTCCATTAATTCATTCATTAGTACTTTCATACTATCAAGATCCAGGTCTTTTTCAATGTTTAATGAAAAGATGCAGATTCCATTTATTGTAGAAGCCACACGTTCTGATACCATCTTAAGAAAAAGTGTATCTGATTTTGATGGTATAACAGCAGCTGTACTTACACGACCACCTGAACTAATAGAAACAACAAGTGTTCCTATCCTTTCCTTGCCCTCTGAAATGGAAATATAATCTCCATTGTCATATGGAACAATCTGTACCAGAAAGTCTCGATGATTCACCGTGACGGTTTTCTTCGTATAACCGACTTGTGATATCAACAGTTTACTTCAGCTTACTAGTGCCTATATTGCTACCGGCGTAACTGCTACCTTCTTTGTAGCCTTTATCGTCTTAGCTTTAGTAGTCTTTGCCTTTGCAGTTTTAGCCCTTTTTGGTGTCTTTACTGCTATTGGCTCTAGCTCTATCTCTTCTACTTCTGCAGCCTTTACAGCGACAGCTTCTAATTGATCAGCTTCGACTCTTGCTCGTAGTTTTGCTTTGTACTTGAGGTTTCGTGGTTTAGTTCTTAGTCTGTATCCACAGCAAGGACACCAAAGACCCTCCCATTTTATGAAAATTTCACAAATTTGGCATCTTTTCTGTCCTGATGCGTAACGACCAGTTCCGACTGGCTTCTGTGCCTTGTATCTTGTGCAGATTCCTTTACATGTCATATGTTGTTACCTGAATTCCATATAGTTATAGTAAATATTTAAGGATGGATCTAAAATTCTTATAATTTTACAGCATTTTTTATGAAATTATTATTTTAAATTTAGGTTCTCAAGCGGACAGTTTTCAAGAAAAAAATGAAAAACGCTATAAATATCTACCGTTCTTTTACATTCAACTCAAAAGATCAACCTTAAATGAAACCTCGAGAGTTTTTTCGAACTATTTTGAGTTTTTTATCCGGTTCTTGAAAGAGGGAGAACAAGATGCCTGTAACCTTCTCTCTGTGTGATATATCTTGCAGACATTTTATCGCACTTTCCTCGCCTATTGAAATTTTTTATTTTCAAGGATGTTTTACGCTCGTCTACAAATTCTAGTTCAAAATGTGAACAGAATCTGAGATTGAGTGAGTTTACTATGTGTAAAGCAATCTTCATGTTACCATTCCCTACCTTGACAATTTTTCGCTGAGCGTTTATCCCTACCAAAATTCTGACAATGTGCGATACCAAGTCATCAGTTGATGTATAGATTGAACTCTCGATTTCTTTTTCATAGTAAAAAACGGATAATCCAGTTCTGCTGCCAGGATCAATTCCAATTACCAGAGAATTATTGTTAATTCCAGAGTGTAGTTTTTCAACTATTTTTGCTCGTATAATTGTAGGATGATAATTGAATTCGTCTTCTAAAAGTACCAGATTAGTAGGTATTTTAGAAGACTCCCGCATGGTGGTTAGAATCAGCCTCTTGTCTGAACTTGTTATTTCTTCAGGCAGTATGGAATCGTAATTTAGCTCAAGCCGTCTTAAGATATTTATGAATTTAAAATATGATCTTCCGGATACCGTTGCCACTGCAATATTGTTTTGTGGTGGGTATGATATGGTTAACATTACCATCGAGAAAATTTAAAGATTGTTTATGTGTTGTTTTTGATCAACAAATTTCATTTAGTTGTCAATAGCAATATTGCTCTTGCAAGGTCTCCCTTTGCTTCAGTTAACGCCTGAGTTGCCTCATCAGGGGATACATTGGCCTGCTGTGCTACAAGCATTATATCCTCCTGACTGAAGATAGGCACTTCAAGTTCTCGTTCTTCATAACTTTCAGCAATTATTTGAAAAATGGAATTATCCTTTGCCTTCATTTCTGTGACTGATGGCTTTACAATTATGATCTCTTTTGTATCTGTCTTAATTATGACTTCTTGTACATTTTGGACATCCTTCATTTCAAGGCCCATCTTGTCCAACATTCTCCGCATTTCGCGGTTTCCTCCACGCATCATGGTATATTCATACTCCGCTGTTTGCACTTTTTAAACTATCTCTGATCTTTATTGCCACTCCTTTTTTAAACGACTTTATCATTCTTGTAGACAAAACTGCTTTACCGACTGCAATTACTTTGCCACCATGTAATACTGATACGTCAGAGCCTATCAGTATGTTTTTTCCACACCAGGTTACATGCTTACAAAAGACCGAGCTGCCTTCTTGAACAAATGCCTTGGATTCATCATCAATTTCAAGGCAATTTTCTCTGAATTTTTTACTTTTCAAAAGAATCTGGGCAAAATACGGAGTTATTGCAAGACCACCATCAGTTCGTAGAGTACAAAGTAGATGATCATTTTGATGTACGTGTTTTATTCTGCCTGTATTTTTCGAATAGGTGATAGTTGCATCCTTTGGTAGGTATTTTGACACACCTTGACCGAAAAGTGCATCCAGTGTATACTTGATTTTAAGAATCGAATCCACAGAATTATGGCGATTCATCCATTTTAATTATTTTTGCAATAGAGGCGACCTATATAGTAAGTCCTAACAACTATATAGAATAATTCACAACCCGGGTAACATGGTAGTAAATGAAGAGATGCGAAAAATACAGTTTACAGGCAAGTCATCATACATCGTTTCACTTCCAAAACAATGGATTATTGACATGGGTCTCAAGCAAGGAGACCAAGTAGCAGTGGTAAGACAAGGAATTTCCAATTTACAAATTGTTCCATTAAAACATCATAACAAATCTATAGGTACAGAAGAGGCAACGATTGAGATCAAACCAGAAGAAGAAGACTCGACAATTGTTAGAAAACTGATTTCACTTTATCTTCTTGGATTTACCATCATAAACGTAAGATCAAAGGTTGGAAGACTAAAACCGTCTCAGAGAAATTCCATCAAAGATGCAGTAAAAGGCATCTTGATGGGAACCGAGATTACTGCAGATTCTACTGAAGGCATCACTATCCAAGTACTCATCAATCTGTTTGAGCTTTCAGTTGATGGTGCGCTAAAAAGAATGCTGATAATAGCAAAATCAATGCAAAACGATGCATTACTTGCTCAAGAAGAAGGAAATATTGAACTTGCAAAAGAGGTCATAAACAGTGACGACGAAGTTGACAGATTCAGTTTTTACATAATGAGACAACTCAAGATAGCAATCCAAAATGAGCACATGTTAAATGAAATGGGAATAGAAAGCCCATACCATTGTTTGGGCTATAGACTAATAGTGAAAAATATCGAGCGTGTAGGAGATCATGCAACAGACATTGCAAGAGACTTGCTTGAATACAAAAAACCTATCAAGAAAAACATACTGGACCCAATACATGACATGAATACATTTACCTTGTCCGTATTAGATGAAGCCTGTTTATCTCTATTCAAGAAGGATTCTAACGAGGCAGAACGAACAGTACAAAAAACTGCTGAAATTTCAAAATATGAAAAAAAGGTTCAGGATGGTCTGAAGACATTGAAAGATACTGAAGAAGTCTATAGAGTTAGAAGAATGAGCGAGAACATACGAAGGATATCAGAGTATGCAAGTGACATTGCAGAGATAGTCCTAGATGTGACAATAGAAAAAAGTCTGCGAAAGCAATAAGATATCGAGCGATGGCAGTAAGATGTTGAAAGATTCTGCAATTTTGATTACATATGACAAGGAAGACTCTCTAAAAGAGGCACTAGGCCTGTGCGATGCTGCAGGATATGAGGTTCGCAAGATAATACAACACAGAATTCTAAACAAATCAAAATATGGACTAGGAGAAGGGAAGGTAGACGAATTAAAGGAGATGTTGTCTTCCATCAAACCCGATGTCATAATCTTTGATGAGATACTCAAGCCAAGTCAGAATTACAATTTGGCCTCTACTCTCAAAATGAACATACTTGACAGAGAAGCCCTAATTCTTCAGATATTTGAGCGAAGAGCAAAGAGTTCCGAATCCACACTGCAAGTCAAGATGGCCCAGCTAAGATACGAGATGTCAAGGGCCAAAGAAAAAGTCAGACTTGCAAAGATGGGAGAACAACCAGGATTTATGGGGATAGGAAAATTCGAAGTTGATGTTTACTTTAACGATATTAAAAATAGAATGAATGGTGTAAAATCAAAGTTAGCAAAATCATCAACGCAACGTGCGCTTCACAGACAAGCAAGAAAAAGATTTGGGTTTAAGACAATCTCTCTTGCTGGATATACATCAGCAGGAAAGACTACACTTTTCAATGTATTAACTGGCGAGGAAAAAGAAGAAAGCCCAAAACTTTTCACTACACTTTCTACAACCACACGAAAGATCACTCTAAGAAATTCCGAGGTTTTGATTTCAGATACAGTAGGCTTCATAAGCAGACTGCCTGCATACATGGTCCAAGCGTTCAAGTCAACTCTGGAGGAGCTTGTCTATACAGACGTTGTAATAGTCGTTATTGATGTTAGTGATACGATACTGGAACTAAGAAAGAAATTCAAGAGTTGTATTTCTACCTTAGATGAGATCGGAGTAAGCAAAGACAAGATGATCTTTGTTCTAAACAAATCAGATTTGGTTTCAAAAGAAGAGGTTGCTGAGAGAGCAAATCAACTAGACTTGACAAATAATAGAAAATGGTTAGCAGTATCATCTTCAACGGGATTTAACATTACACAATTAAAGACTCTCATATACCAGGCATTAGACAATTCGCCAGTAACAGAGGAAAAAAAGGAAATACAAAGACCAGAAATTAAAATAAATTATGAAGATTGAAGTTTTACGCATAGGTACTAGACTTGTTAGAGATGACAGAGTAACCACTCACGTAACTCTTGTATCAAGAGCATTTGGAGCATCAAAAATATACATGTACGATGCAAATCCAGAGATAAAAGAGACAATATCCAAGGTAAACAAAATGTGGGGCAGTGATTTCAAAGTAGAGATTATTGAAAATTGGAAGGATGTCATAAAATCAAAAAAGAAGGATCTATTCAAGATAGTCCATTTAACAATGTATGGTGAAAATATTAACGACATACAATATCAAGTAAAAGAAGAAGAAAAAATTTTGATTGTAGTTGGTGCAGAAAAGGTTCCAAGGGAAGTATATGACATGGCAGACTATAACATTGCAATTGGAAACCAACCACATTCAGAGATATCAGCACTTGCCATATTGCTTGATAGAATTTTACAAGGACAATACCTTCAGAAAAAATATCCAGATGGAGAGCGTGAAATAATCCCAACAAAAAAAGGAAAAAATGTAATAGATAAAACTGCCAATTGAACTAATTATATAAAAACAGGTTAAAACCATTTGATTAAATATAGAGATTAAGAAAGAAGAGTATGTCAGTTGAGCATGAAGATCCTTTTGTAAAAATTGCTGCCTTGATTGGCGGAGATGAATACCTCAAGGTTGCTCGTTCTCTTCTCAATACTGAAGATGCTACAGACGAAGAAATAGCAAGTTCGACTGGACTTAGAATTAACATAGTTAGAAAGGTACTGTATGATCTTTTTGGAAAAGCTCTGATAACAGGAATTAGGGTAAAGGACGAAAAGAAGGGATGGTTCGTTTACAGATGGAGAGCAAGAAAGGATGAGGTTGACAATTTTATTGAGAATCAAAAAAAGAAGATCGTGGAAAGACTACAACAAAGAGTAGACTATGAAAACTCGGCTGATTTTTACCATTGCGGAAATGAAGACTGTCAGAAATTGACCTTTGAAAAGGCTCTAGATTTATCCTTCAAATGTCCTACTTGTGGAAAATTGGTAAATCTTTCGAAAAATGAAAAACTCAAAAAAGCTTTGCAGGGAAAAATAGATCAGTTACGTGATGATCTAAAACACTAGGATATATAGTGTAAAACTAGTTCATTTTGTATTTTCTTGATCTTTTTTAATTTAAAAGAGTTTGATATATTTTCAAATCCAATACCTTCAACAAGAGAAACTGCAGTACTTCCTCCTAGAATATACGGTGTAACAGTAATTATAATTTCATCTACTAGTTTTTCTTTGAAAAAATACCAGTTGGTTGTACCTCCACCTTCAACAACAATTCTTTTGATGCCCTTTTTGTCAAGTATTTGCAGTAGTTTCTTTATGTTGATTTTTTTCTTTCCACATGTAATTACTTGAGCTCCTTTTGTAACAAACTTTTTCACATTTTTAGCATTTTCTGATACAACAAGTATGGTAGGCGTTTTTTTTGCTGTGCTAATCACTTTTGATTTTAGAGATAAACTACCGTTTGGATCAAGAATTATACGAATTGGGTTTTTTCCTTTTACATGCCTGACAGTAAGTGATGGATCGTCCACATTTACAGTGTTTTTTCCTATCAATATGGCATCAACACTTTTTCGCAGATTATGGACCCGTACCAAGTCTTTTTTTGATGAGAGATTAGATCTTCCAGTACGTGTAGCTATCTTTCCATCAATGCTGATAGCAGCACTGAGGATGACATAGGGCCTAG
This sequence comes from Nitrosotalea sp., assembly GCA_022545805.1. Taxonomy (GTDB): domain Archaea; phylum Thermoproteota; class Nitrososphaeria; order Nitrososphaerales; family Nitrosopumilaceae; genus Nitrosotalea. Next base: position 28,198 of record JAKEIJ010000095.1, read on the forward strand.
ATTTTTCCATACACTAGTTTTCCTTCGTACATCACTGCTTTTATGGTATTTTCTGAAGCCCTATGCACTATTGATGCATGAGGATTGTGCATTGGTTCTAGATCAATTGCATGTTTTTCAATGAATACACAATCTGCCAGGTTGCCAGTTTGAATAATTCCAATTTTACCACCTAAAAGTTGTGAGGCGTTTGTTGTAGCCATCTTGAGTATATCTTTTGGCGCCAATCTTTTCTTTTTCATGGCCATTGAAACTTTCCAAAGATAATCCATCTCTCGGAACATATCAGGAGAATTTATCATGACATTATCAGTTCCAATAGCTATGTTACATCCAATTTCAAGCATGACATCTACATCAGGAATACCTTCTGCAAGAGATGCATTTGCTCGTGGACATACAACTATACTTGCCCTATTTTTTATTGCAAGCACAAGATCTTTTTTTGAGGCATAAGTCATATGGACCAAGAAATTCGGTTTTACAAGTAGAGCTCGCTGAGTCTCAGTTTTTCCAGATATCTTTTTTGATATCTTGTTGCTTTCTTCAGTCTCTGCAGAGTGGATGGCACGAATTTTCCTAGCCTTTGCAAAGTATTGTAATGCAGAATCACTAAACTCATTTGGACCACTAATGCCAAGCCCATCACAGTTCAGTAGAAAGTTTTGAAGTGATGATTTGTGAAATTGTGGAATTGGCGTGTTATTCTTTATGGCTCTTGAATCTTGATAATATTCAATTCTTCCCAGAATGATAGGCCTTATTGGAATACCCAATGTGGCATTTTTTAATAGATCAATTCCTTCACTGCCTCCTTCTCGAAAATCTATGAATGATGTTATTCCTTTCCTAATCATTGAGATGCAAGAATTTTTCACAAAACTTGTCAGGTGATATTTATCAGAATTTTTGAGAATTTTTTGTTTAAACCCACTAACTGGGTGTATCTTTTCTTCAACGCCTGAATCTATTCCTATGTCCTTGGCTATAGAATCCCCAATATGTGTATGAGAATTGACTAGCCCAGGCATCATCAAGAGTCCCTCACCGTCAAGAGCAACCTCATTTTTTTGAGGAGAGAGTTTTGTCCCTATTTGCCCTATGTGCTTTCCAGAAATTCTCACACTAGTGCTTGGGATATAATCTAGTTCTTTACCATAGAGCAGACTGATATTTCTTATCAGCATGTTATCTCAAGAATTCTGGTATCTTTTTTTCCAGAGCCTCTAAGCTCACGGATCTTATCTAATGATTGAGTAGCCAATTTTGCTGCATCTCTTCCTGTTTTTGCAGTTCCAATTCCGCAGTTAAATGAGATATCATATTTTTGTTTTACAATTTCAAGAAACTTTGTTATTTCATCTTTGTTGGCATCGGAACTTAATATCATAAAGTTGTCTCCGCCCATGAAAAATGCAAGCGAATTTCTTTTGAGGAAAAACTCTGACATTTCAGAATATAACTGGATAATAAGCGAAGATACTTCGTAAGGTGATTTTTTTGCAGAAACTGATGTGGAACCATCTACATCCATGTGTATAATTTGAACTAAATCGGCATCTTTGCTTAATGGCAATCCAAAGATGTTATCATCCTTACTTAGGCTTGAGTTAGATCTTCTTGCCTTGTCAGCATTTGAGCTTGCCTCAAACGGGGTTTTGCCTTGTCCAATAGACATGGATAAACCCAATTCAAAGGATTTCACTAGATGTTTTTGAATTTCAACGTGATCATCAACAGAGAGACCGTTAGTTATTACAAAGATTTCATCAAATCTATTAGGAAATGCAAGACAGTTTTTTTGTGAAAACAAGTCTTGTATTTCTTTGTACAATGATGCTTGAAGCATCTGAAGCCTATGTTCTCTATCGCTGCCCAGGGTCAGAGTCCATGGCCCATATCCGGTTATCTTGATTATGGTCAGTTGAATCATTTTCTAATTTTTTCCAGTTCTTCAGATAGTTTCTTTACAGCCTCAATGGCTCTCTCAGCTACTGGTCGTATTCGTTGATGTGCCTGCCTATCACTCATTCCAGGTCCTGTTATTCCCAGGGACACTGGTTTTTGGTACTTTATTGAGAGATCTGCTAATGCTTTTGCAGTTACATGAGAAATGAGTTCATCATGTTTTGTCTGGCCTTTGATTACTGCTCCAAGAGTCACTACAGCATCAACATCTTTTTTTTGCAACAAGGTATCAATCAATAGAGGCATATCAAATACGCCTGGAACTTTACTTGTGTATTTTACATTCATTTTTAGTGCTTTTGCTCGTTCTATAGCAAGGTCTAGCATTTTAAAAGTAATTTCACTATTAAATTCGGCAACAACGATTGCTATATTCAAGATCAATGCTCCTTGGCAAATTTGACAAGCTCAGTACCATCAAAATA
>JAKEIJ010000096.1 GCA_022545805.1 Nitrosotalea sp.
TCATTACTGTTAATTCCTATCATTGCAATTTGTCCCTTGAATTTGTCGTAGATTTCATTTAATGCATCTACTTTGGCCTGGACATATGGGCAATGATTGCACATGAAAACTATCAATTTTGCTTTATAGTCTTTGTATTCAGAAAGAGAATGTTTCTTATCATCAATTCCTAATAGGTTAAAATCCGGAGCTTTGTCACCTGCTTTAAGGACCACTTCTGATTTTAACAATACCATAAATATCTCACAGAATAATATCCATAAAATCTTTGCCACCTAAAGGCAACAATTAAAATCTATGCGGTTTTCAAATTCTGTAATGGGCTGGTAGTTCAGCGGTAGAATACTCGCCTTGCACGCGAGGGGTCAGGGGTTCAAATCCCCTCCAGTCCACTCTTTTACTACCTCTTTTTATGATTCCACAGCCAATAGGAGATTAAATTGAAACTAAAGAGTGAAGAATTTCACAGATCTAGGGAACAAGTCAAACTGCAATATTGTGAATAAATTCATGACACTTACAAATTTGTAAGTGAACTGTACATAAACGTGCGTGGCGCATAAATAATTTGATTCCAAATTATAAATATGCCAATTGACTTGGAATTTCCAAAAAATCATAACGTAATAGGAAAACACAAGCATGTTGACAAGGAACATCTCCATTTCGTATGGGGACCAGGAAGGGATGATGCAGAATCTTCAACTGATGAAAATATCCAAAATGCCTACAAGAAACGCGGAGAAGAATATGTTCCGCTGGGTATACATGGAACTTTTGCTGCAGTTGACTGGGATTCATGCATATCTGATGGTGGATGTATTGAGATATGCCCGGTTCAAGTCTACCAGTGGTATAGAACAGAAAATGATGTTCCTGCAGTGCAGATGGTAAATGCTACTAGTGCTGGAATTGGCGAATCCCATGATAAAGAAGGTCGTAAAGATTATACTGACAAATCAGAACCAATTCGAGAACAAGACTGCATATGGTGCATGGCATGTGTTTCAGTTTGCCCTACTCAAGCTATCAAGATAGAGCGATCAAATCAAAAAATCCATGAGGAGATGATAGAAAAATATGGAAAATGAGAATGAGATAATAAAGATCTACGATCAAAATCCAATTAGATTTAATTTTTACAGTACGGTGTTGATGACATGATGGAATTTATTATAAAAAATGAATCTAGCTTCGTTTATAGTGCATTGATATTAGAAGGAGCGGAATTCATAGGATTAATTAACAAACAGGGTAATATGGAAAACATCCACTTCAAAAATGAAATCAATCTAACAAGGGAACGACAAGAAATGTTTTCAATGGCACATAGGTTGCAAAACTCAATGCAGAATGATTTTGATTATGAATTTGGTTCAGTACATTATACCATAATAGAAAGAGAAAATGCAAGATTCGTTTCAGTGCCTACGCATGCGGGAATTTTATTAGCAAAATTAGATAAATCGACAGATCCATTTGTCTTTGTAAATAAAATAAATCGAATATCATTGCTTTAAATGTAAATCAAAGTTTTCAAAATATGATGATCTGGCAAGCCATGCGCGTCGTAAAACTTTAGCGATAAACTTTAAACAAGTATTAAGTTGAAACTAAGGAGATTTTAAGATTGGAACTTAAGACCAAAAACGGTTAGTATTTTGGTGACAGCTCCAACTAATGATACTTTTCAGTAATAGTATTTAGATCATGCTGATAAATCACACGTTTACTTTTTAAACAAATTTTATAGTAATCTTATGCCCATTAAAATAAAAGTTAAGAGATTTTGAACTTGTCTTATATGACTCTCATAAAACCTTAAAATCCTATATGTGTAGAATCTAAAAATTCTATCCTATAATTTAAAAATAGTAATACCACAGACAGAACCTTGGCTAGTAACTCAAAAAATGTATTAATGGTTGGCATTTCTATTGCTTCGATCATTCTTGCATCTATAGCAATTACAATTTCTCTGCAAAACATATCGTCAACTAACAATCAGAATACATTACAAACAAACAACAACCAACAACATTACATTGGAGAAAAAAAGGAATTTTGGTTATTTGATAGTAATATTCCAGATTTTAACGAGACCAAAATGGGAATGCCTCATGATGTTTATAGCATACCAACCATGAATGTCTTCAAAGGTGATAAAGTAATAATCCATTTCTTTAACATTGAAGAGCCTGGTAGTGATGATCATTCCTTTACTATTCTTGATAAGCCGTATAATATCGACGTTGTAGTGCACCCCGGAGAGAATAAAACTATAACACTGGATACAAACATGACTGGAATATTCACTTACTATTGCACCTTTCATTATCCTACAATGAGGGGTCAGCTCATAGTGCAATCTCCTCCGTATTAAAACAATTTTCTAATTGGTTCAGAATTGAGAGAATCTCTCATGCAAGTCAACCTGAGTTGATAATGTTCAAACCACACGCAATATATTCATTAAATCCTGCAGAAGACTCTGGAATTGCAATGGAAATTGACATTGATCCTGAAACAGTCTCACTTTTAGGCACCAAATGATCTTTGCAATTATCTAATTACCCCTTGTTACTAAAACAGTGTATTAATTTGATATATCAAGTACTAAATGTGGTGAATTTCTTTGTTTGATAGACTCAGATCTTTTTTCAAGAGTCTAGGGCCTGGATTGATAACCGGAGCATCAGATGATGATCCATCTGGAATTGCAACATATTCTCAAGCAGGAGCACAATTTGGTCTTGGAACTCTATGGCTTGCATTATTTCAACTACCTTTGATGATAGCTATCCAGGAAATGTGCGCACGTATTGGGCTTGTTACTGGAAGTGGACTGACAAGTATTATGAAAAAAAGATATTCAAAGAAAACGGTTTACCCAATCATCAGTCTTCTTCTTGTTGCAAATACCATAAACATTGGTGCTGATATTGGGGCAATGTCTGCTTCGGTAAAACTTGTATTGCCTCAGTTACCAATAGTTATTGTAACTATTCTTTTTACTGCACTTGTTATTTGTGCAGAAATTTTTATTCCATATGGAAAATATGTTACAATACTCAAGTATCTGACTTTGAGTTTGTTAGCTTATGTAATCACAGCATTTGTTGTCGGAGGAAATTGGAATGATATATTGGCTTCAACGATAATACCTCATGTTGAATTTACTCCTTCATTTGTAATGTTATTTGTTGCAATATTTGGAACTACCATATCACCTTACCTGTTTTTTTGGCAAACCTCTGAAGAAGCTGAGGAAGATGTAGCAAAAAATAAGATAAAAGAGATTGGGGAAGGGACACCAACTATTCAAAAAAAGGAAATCTCATTGATGAGAAAAGATGTTGCGATTGGCATGGGATTCTCTCAAGCAATCATGTGGTTTATCATTATCACAACGGCAGGAACATTACATGTTCATGGATTGACTGATGTATCTACTGCCGATGAA
>JAKEIJ010000097.1 GCA_022545805.1 Nitrosotalea sp.
ACTTTACAGTGGTAAACAACTGTTCTCACTCTTCTTACCAAAAGACTTCAACTATGTGATTACTTCAAAATGGTCTAAAGGTACAAAGGGTCCAGTAAAAGATGTAGTAATCAAAAATGGACAGCTAGTCAGTGGTGTTATTGATAAAGCATCCATTGGAGCAGAAGAGCCCGACAGTGTTTTACATAGAATCACAAAAGATTATGGATATGAAGAGGCTAAGAATTTTCTCAACTCCATTCTAATTATGTTAAAACAATTCATTACAGGTTATGGATTTAGTTATGGATACGCTGATCTTGAACTTGCAACACAGACAAAAGATGGAATTCTTGAAAATATTCAGGAATCATACGACAGGGTTTATGATTTCATTGCTCAGGCAAAGAAGGGTACGCTACAACTTAGCAGAGGTCTCTCTGCTGAAGAAGCATTGGAAGCATATATTGTAAACGAACTTTCTAAAGCAAGAGATAAAGCTGGTAACTCTGCAGACAAGTCTTTTGATGAAACTAATGCTGGCAGAATAATGGCAACAACTGGTGCAAGAGGTTCCTCATTAAACATTGGTCAAATGGCAGGTGCATTGGGACAACAGTCTATTAGAGGTAGAAGAATTCTCAAAGGTTATAGTAACAGGGCATTACCACACTTTAAAGAAAATGATGCCAACCCAGATGGTAAAGGGTTTGTAAAATCTAATTATAGAGAGGGACTGTCGACTCTTGAATTCTTCTTCCACGCTATGGGAGGAAGAGAAGGTCTTGTCGATACTGCAGTCAGAACACAACAAAGTGGTTACATGCAGAGAAGACTCATCAATGCACTTGAACATCTTAAACTAGAATATGATGGAACAGTAAGAGATCCACACGGTCACATAATACAGTTCCTTTATGGTGAGGACGGAATAGATGTTGCAAAAAGTGATCATGGTGAAGCATTTAGAATTGCAAGATTGATTGAATCTGAAAGTATCATTGATTCTGGAAAGAAAGCTACAAAAGAAGAGATAACAGATCTAGTCAAAAAATACGCAAAGACATTCAATCCACGTTTATCAAAAACTGTACTTGAGGCACTACTTGAATCAAAACTTAGCAAAGATGGTGTTGATAAAGTCTGTAAAAAAGCATTAGAGCTATACGATAATGCCAAGGTAGAACCTGGCCAAGCAGTCGGTGTAGTAACTGCCCAATCAATAGGAGAGCCAGGTACTCAGATGACTCTGAGAACATTCCACTTTGCAGGTATCAGAGAAAGAAACGTAACCCTAGGACTTCCTAGATTAATCGAACTTGTAGATGCAAGAAAGAAACCAGTAACGCCAACAATGGATATCTACTTGGAAGAAAATCACAAGAAATCAAAAGAAAAAGCAATCAAAGTAGCTAGAGAAATTCTCCATACCAAAATTAGTGCATTAATTTCTAGTACTGAAACTGACTATTCGACAAAAATAAAACTCAATCTAAATCAAGATAAACTAAGAGAAAGAGCATGTACCATAGAAGATGTAGTAGATGCATTACAGTCTTCTAAGAAGAAATTTGAAATTGAACCGAGTGGACACTCTATTACATTAACACTGCCAGAAGAATCTGACACTCAGACTGTTCTTGCAATGAGAAACAAAGTACTATCAACTACCGTAAAAGGTGTAACAGATGTAGAACGAGTTACTATTGTACAACAAGGAGAAGAGTGGGTTATACAAACATCCGGTTCAAACATTGCAAAAGTATGGGAGATTGACGGAATCGACAAGAAAAATATTCGAACTAATAACATCTTTGAGATTGCAGGTACTCTAGGTATTGAAGCTGCACGAAATTCATTGATAAATGAACTAAGCTCTACTCTTGAAGACCAAGGTCTAGAAGTAGATGTCAGATACATCATGTTGGTATCTGACTTGATGTGTTCTAGAGGATACTTGCAACAAATTGGAAGACACGGAATAGCTGGTACTAAGACAAGTGTACTTGCAAGAGCAGCATTTGAAATTACAGTTCCAACAATTGCTGAAGCCGCACTGGCAGGAGAAGTTGAAGAACTCAAAGGAGTAACAGAAAATGTTATAGTGGGAGCAAATATTCCAATTGGTACGGGAACAGTGGATCTATACATGAGAGTGGTTCAAGATGGCTAAACTATTAGAAAAAATAATAAAAGATGCAATTGAGGATGGCAAGTACTCGTTTGGTACAAAAGAGACAATCAGTACAATCAAAAATTCAAAGGTTGTAGTATTGTCAAATTCTATACAGGAAAAAACACTTGAAAAAATACAAGAAGCAGCTAAAAATTCTAAAGTCCCTACTCTACACTATAACGGCTCATCAGTAGAACTTGGTAGATTGTGCGGAACACAGTTTAGAATTTCTGCATTGTCGCTTAAGACTCTAAGCGATACTAATCTTAAAGCAATAACAAAAGAACTAGAAACAGAGACGAACTAATCTGATGTACTTTTCCTCGTATTTTATCTATCAAGATTTAAATGTCCCACCAAGAGATCGAGTTTAAAAACGGTATGACGGAAACAATCAAACTCTCAACAGATCAAATAAAGCTAATGTCGCTTTTTCAGAATGTGACCGGAGCTACAGCACGAGACTGTATTGAGGACGAAAAACAAGACCGAGTAATATTTGTGGTAAATCATGGTAAAATGGGGTTAGCCATTGGAAAGGGCGGTTCTACAATTAAGAATTTACAAAACGTGGTAAAAAGAAATGTTGAACTTGTAGAATATTCTGAAGAACCAGCAGAATTTCTAAAAAACATGCTCAATCCAAAATTAGTCTCTGAAGTAAAAATAAACAAGAGACTTGATGGTTCACTTCAAGCAATCATTCTAGTAGATGCAAAAAAGAAAGGAATTGTAGTAGGTAGAGAAGGTCGTAATGCCGAAAAAGCAAGACTATTAGCAAAGAGATACTTTCAAATTTCTAGTGTTCTTATTCAAAGTCCGGAGAAAATAATGGAGTAAATGGTATGGCAAAATCACCTCTAGGTCTATTTGCAGGAAGAGTTCTCAAAGATAAGAGAAAACGACAAAAGTGGTCAATTGGTACCTATAAGAGAAGGGAACTAGGACTTGACAGAAAAGCAAGCCCACTTGGAGGAGCCCCACAGGCTAGAGGTATAGTTTTAGAAAAAGTTGGAATTGAAGCAAAACAGCCAAACTCTGCTGTAAGAAAATGTGTTAGAGTACAACTGATAAAAAATGGTAAAACAGTTACAGCATTCCTTCCTCGTGACGGTGCACTCAACTTTGTTGATGAACACGATGAGGTACATGTAGAAGGTATGGGCGCATCCATGGGAGGGGCCCTTGGTGATATTCCTGGTGTAAGGTGGAAAGTTTTCAAGGTAAATGGAACTTCACTTAAGGAACTTGTTTATGGAAAGAAGGAAAAACCAAGGAGATAGAAAATGACTGAAACACAAAACCTTTTACTTTTCAGAAAATGGGACATTTCTAATATCGATATTAAAGATCCAGGATTGAAAAATGTAATATCTCTAAAACAAGAGATCATACCATTGTCATTTGGTAGATCAGCTCTTAAAAGATTCAACAAGGCCGAAGTTAACATTGCTGAAAGATTAATCAACAAACTATCTCACTTTGGAAAGAAATATGCCAAAAACACAGGTAGAATGGGCGGAAAGAAAATTCGAGCAATCAATACTGTCAAGGCGGCATTTGATATTATATATCTAAAAACTGGCAAAAATCCAGTTGAAGTTTTGATTAGAGCAGTAGAACACTCCGCACCAAATGAAGATACTACTAGAATAGTATATGGTGGAACTGTATATCACGTATCAGTAGATGTTGCACCATTGCGAAGAGTAGACTTGGCATTAAGATTCATTGCAGAGGGTGTCAGAGACGCATCATTTTCTAATCCTAAAGCAGTTGAGGAAAATCTTGCAGAACACTTGATACTTGCTTCTGCAAATGACATGAATGCACCTTCTGTTAAGAAGAAAAATGAGCTAGAAAGAATAGCAATGGCTTCTAGATAGCAAAAAATTGTTTTTAAAAATATAGATAGCCCGAGGCAGATTCGAACTGCCGTCCCCAGGTGTCCTCTCATAAGATCCAGAGCCTGAGATCCCTAACCCAAAATTGTTTGGCCACTAGACTATCGGGCTACCGAGACGACTGGTATTTCTTGAGAATATATTATTTTGTACTAGCCTCACGGACTGCTGTTGCATAATCACAATTTGCACCAAGTCTCATGTAGGGTATCAATCTATAATGAATGGAGTAAAGATCATTTTCTTTGTATAAAATTCCTTTTAACAACAACGACACAAAGCCTCCTGCAATTTTAGAAGATGGTATGCTAAGCTCTTTGCATACCTGGTCACGTCGCTTTTTGTATTGTTGACTGGTAAAACTGATTGCATTCAACTCTAAGACTAACGGCCACATGACCTTTTCCCAGACAAATCTTCGATTCTGAGTGGCAGAGGCATACTTTCCCTTTTCTTCTAGCATTGATAACGTTCAAAAAGTTCCGATCTCAATTTATTAGTTGATGAAGTCAAATATTGAAGAGGCCTTAGAACTACTATCAAAAGACTGGAAAATAGAACCAATAATTCAGGATTTTATCTTGGGTAAAAAAACAAATGTTTCAGATTTTCAGATAAAGGTAAATGATGTAATTTTTCATATTCCATACCTCCAAGACGAAAATGGCTATGTCTTGTGGAAATGTTACTGGCCTGATTGCCATAATTGCTGTAACAGACAAGGTAGGCTGCCGCTTACAAGTAATGATCTGATAACAATAAGTAAAAATCTAAAGTATGACAAAATATCTGATTTTGTAAAAAAGGAGACCAACATAGCTACGTGGGAAGAAAAGGGACCTACCGGAAACCCTGTGGTTATGACCATGATAAATCTAAAACGCAAAGAGGATGAGAAAGAATCAGAAGACGGGACGTATGTACGATGTAGGTTTCTTGATGACAAGGGCTATTGCGGATTGCATCCTTCTAGACCTGGAGTGTGTTATCTGTATCCGTTTTCATCATGGCTTGAAAATGAAAAAGGCAAAGTCAGAGTACATGCTACGTTTCAATTTACAGGTGACTGTCCTGGATTTTACTTTGCAAAATCTCATGATGATATGAAAAGTGTCCTTTTGGATTATTCTAAAATGATTTATGATTATACTATGAATTCCAATAGAACAACAAGAGAAAATTTTGGTTATGTAAGTATGTGATTCTAGGCTTTTGCTACTTTCATCATGTCTGTCATCTTGATTTCCATACCGAATCTTTTTTCGTTCTTTTTCATGTATCTGTAAATTGATAACATATCTACAAAACTTTTCATCACACCAAACTTGTTATCCATTTTGTTTCTTACAAATGATAATACCTTTGAGTAAATCGCAAATTTTTCAAGGACCATCTGCCTGTATTTTTCATTATCGCCTAATGTTTCCACAAAAATGTCTCCACATGTCATACTTGGGATTATTCCTTCACCAAGCAATGGGTAGACTGTACCTATAGACTCGCCCACCCCTACTACTTTACCATGATAAAATGGCTCACAGAGATCTGGAGTGGCGAGACGTATTGGCCTTCCAACAGTCTTTGTTATTTTTCCGCCATATTTTTTCAAGAATGCGTTGGTCTCTACTATGTGATTTTTATTCTTGTCACCTGCTCCAATGTGTGCAACATTGTCTCCTAGTGGGAAATACCAAAAATATCCACTAATTGAGGAAAATGGCTTGAGGTAAAAATCATCGAACGGTACACCATTCTCATATTCTACTTTATACTGAAATGTTGGTAAATGGAAATCTTTTGCAAGTCTGGGTAGATATGATCTATGAAAGCCTGTGGAATCTACAATCATGTCATACTCTGACTCTAAATCTTGTAATTTTGGAGCAACACCATGGTGTATCTTACATCCTTTTGCCATGTCTTTTATCAATCCAATCTTGTTGTAAGTGCAGAGTCCTTTGAGTTTGATTTGAAATCTTTCTAAACCCATGTCAACGTACATTTGTTTTCCGTCATGAATTACATAGTCGTTAAAATCAAGACCCACTTTTTTTGAAAATTCTTCCATCGGTGCCTTTGATGTACCCCATGCACATATGGAATCATGATTCTCTACAGTAGATCTTTCAAAACCCACTACTTCGTGTTTATCTTTCAATCTTGCAAGGAGATATGCACCGGCAACTCCTATGCCTACTATAGCTATCTTCAAACGATCTTATACCTAAAATGACCTAATAAAAACATGTGGCAATTATTATTCAATTAGTATAGCTGGTTTGTATGGTCTTGATGTCCTTGATTTATTTTTTGGATCATACTTGTCTTGATCTGATTCTGAAAAAACTTGTGGCGTGATTCCAAACTCTGCTTGTACTAGTGAATCAAGCTCTGAAAGAATTTTCTTTTCATCAATAAGGCCAATCTTGTTCTTTGATTCCCTTTCTTCTTGTGATTCTGATAATATGTCATTGACTGTTTTTTTCACAAAATCTGGATCCTTCTTTACATCTTCTGTTTCCTTGTCTGCGATTAGTACCTTTATCAGAGTACCTATGTTGACTTCGCCTTCCACGATATTTGATAAAATTTTCTGGTATGCTTTTACTTTCCACTGTGCAGGTGTGTAGATTGTTATTTTTTTCGGAGTTATTTTTGTAACCTTGATTATGTTCTTTATGTCCTCAATTGTATTCTTTAGTAGATTTTCAGATTGAATTGATTCAAAGTCAATCATGTTTTTATGGTATGTTGGCCAAGGGGATTTTGATACAATACCTGTATTTCCTAGCCTTGACCACATCTCTTCTGATGCATATGGGGCAAAGGGAGACATCATTGAGACTCGTATGGATGTAATCTGGTGCAAAATTCCTGTAAAGTCTTCTCTTTTCTTTGCAAGGGCTCGTTTTGTATACCACTGAAGGTCTGACTCGAATTCGTATAATATGAAATGTAGTGCCTCTCTTAACCTCATTTTTTGTATCGACGAGGTTGTTTTTTGCACCAACTGTTCTACCCTGCTTTTTATCCACTTGTCTTCTTGCTCAAGTATAGTATTGTGACTGGCTTTGTATCTTGAACACTCTTCTAACATATTTTCTAATTTACTTTTTATTCCCTTAACTGCCTCTTGGTTGAAATCCGCGTCTTGAAGTAGCTCTGCAGAAATTAATATTGTAAGCCTGATTGCATCTGCTCCATGGTTTCTTATGGCATCTCTGAGTGGAATTATGTTTCCTTCTGACTTGGACATCTTTTTTCCATCCATCAGGACTGAACCGTTGACTACAATCTCTTCAGGCCAGTATTGTCTTGGAAATATCGCAATGTGGTTGAAGATGAAAAATGTCAGATGATTTGGTACCAAATCTCTTCCTGAATGTCTTGCATTGACTGGATAAAAATACTGGAATTCGTTTTTTATCTTCTCTAAAAGTTGGGGTGATATTTTACACTGTGATGATATGTTTTCAGGATCTCCCTTGTTCAAGAATATGTAATCAAAAAAGGCATCAGACACATTTTCTGGCGTAATTTCTTTGTTGTTTACATATTTTGCTATGGTGTAATATGCCATGTAAATTACAGAATCCGAAAGACTCTCTATTATCCAGTTTTTGTCCCACGGTAATTTTGTTCCCAGGCCATGTTGTCTTGCACAGGCTCGCTCTCTTAGCCAATCTACTACATTGTTGAATTCATTTCTGATCTCCTCTGGAAGAATCTTCATCTCATTTATCCATGCATGCACTTTTGTCTTCCATTCAGGATCTGAATAGTTGAGAAACCACTGGTTACTGAGGATCTTTACTACGCACTCTGCACCACATCTGCACCTTATGGGAATCTCGTTTAATTCGTATAAAATGTCCGCATTTCCACCTTGTAGCATCCATTTTTTTACCTCATCTTTTGCTACTGCGACTGTCTTGCCTGCAAACTTTCCTGTATTTTGTTTTAATTTGCCACCGTAAAACTCCTTCGAGTATATTTCCTTGGTGGCTTCATCAAGTTTTGAACTGTTTTGATCCTCGATTTTGAATCTAGTAATTACATCAAGTGAGGGAATCTGTCCATAACTTTCTGTCTCAATTATTGATATTGCTTTTACATCTTGAATCTCAGAAAGATTTGGATATTTTGTAATCTCTTTTTTGAGATCTTCCAAGGCCTGGTAATCAAAAGGAGCATGTGCTGGAACAGACATTACTATGCCAGTACCGTTTTCGCTTTTAACAAAACTTGCAGGCAAAATTAAAATCCGGTCGTCTCTTTCTGGGACCTTGACTTTTTTCCCTACTAACTCCTTGCCAGATATTTTATCAAGTCTTGTTATTGCCTTGTTGTGAAATTCTAACTTTCTTGCACATTCACTAGTTACTATCCAAGTTTCATTGTCAACCTGGACTATCTCATAGACAAAGTCTGGATTTATCCAGATGTTTGTTACACCAAAAATAGTTTCTGGTCGTAGTGTTGCAGTTGGAATGATATATTTGTCATACTTGAATTTGATGATTGTATATTCTGTAAAACTTGGCTCTACATCACCTTGTGTGTCATGCTGTGATACTGGATTTTGATCCTTTGGACACCATCCTACTGGGTGAGTGCCTTGAATTATGAGATTTTTTTCCTTTAGTTTACCAAACTGCCACTCGATAAATTTGCTATAAACTGGATCTATTGTAGTAAACTCTCTTCTCCAGTCTATTGAATATCCCATCTCAATCATTCCTGCCTTTATCTCTTGATGGAAATAATCTGCAATTTTTACTGGCTCTACAAATTCTCTTATTTTGTCATCTGGGACCTTGTACAGATTGCGAAATGTCTCAAGCAGTTTTACATCATTGTCTTGAACCCTTCGTGCCATACCCAAAATTGGTGTTCCGGTATAATGGAATCCCATTGGAAATAATACGTTGTAACCTAACATGCGCATGAATCTTGCATGAACATCTGCTAGAGTGTATGTTCTTCCATGTCCAACATGTTGAGGAGAATTGGGATATGGATATGCTACGGTGACAAAGAATTTTTTATTTTTATTTGGATCAGTTTCAAAATATTTTTCTTCTTCCCACTTGAGTCTCCATTTTTCTTCAAGTGCCATCCAATCCATCTATTATCGTTCTCCAAGAATTGATTTTTCTATGGTAAGTAATGCATCTTTTATCTTTGATAGATCTTTTCCTCCGCCTTGACCAAATGTATCTCTTCCACCGCCTGAACCGCCAAGTACTTTGGAAACATCTCTTACTAGATCGCCTGCCTTTTTGGTAGAAACAGCATCAGCACCTGAGAAAGATATTATCTTGATTGATTCGTTTTTCACGATTAATACACAATAAATCAAGGACTTGTCAAGCTTGGTTGCAATCTCTCCGACTGATATGTGGAATTCTTCATCCAGTTCTTCATCTACTGCTGAATAGAGTTTTACTTTGCCAAGATTCTTTGCTTCCGAGATGGCCTCTCTTGCAGACATGTCTGATGTTCTCTTGATTATTTGTCGCAGTCTTTTCTTTGCATCCTCTGAATCTTTCATTGCATGCTCAAACGACTCTAGCATTTTTTCTTTACTTGAACCTAGGGATTTTACTATGTGTGAAATTTTTCTATCTTGGGTTTGAGTGTACTTTAGTGCGGATTCGCCAGACACAAATTCTAGTCTAACCACTCCATCCTGAATTCTTTCAGCCTTGGTGATTTTTATCAACCCCACCTCTCCAGTCTTTTGAACATGTGTTCCACCACATGCTTCTACGTCAAAACCTTCTATGTTTACGATTCGTACTAGTTTTACTGGTACTACTCCTCCTTGGTAAATTCTAAAACCATATTCTTGTTCTGCCTCGCCTCTTTCAAACTGGTTGATCAAAATCGGGATATCTTTTCTTACGGTAGCATTTGCGAGATCTTCTATCTTTGTTATCTCTTCTTCTGTAAGGTTTGAATGATGTGTAATGTCTAGTCTTGCATAATCTGCATCTTTGAAAGCAGAATGCTGCCAGATCCAAGAGCCTAGAATATTTCTTGCAGATGCATTAAGAACATGAGTGCTGGTGTGGTTTCGTGTTATTCCATATCTTCGCACTGAATCGATTTTGCATGTTACCACCATGCCTTCTTTTGGAGTTCCCTCCTTAATCTCGTGCAGTACCACATTTCCGTGCTTAGTGACATCTATAACATCAAACTCTGCAATTTTGCCATGGTCTGGCTCTTGTCCTCCACCTCTTGCATAAAATGAGGTCTTGTCAAGTATGACAAATTTATTATTAATAATTTTGAGTATTTTAGCATCAAATTCGTGTGGATCATTTTTGTAATATAGTAAGTCTGTATCCGCAATGCCTTCTAAATTCAATTCTTCCTTTTTCTCGGTCTTTTCAGATTGGTGCAAGTCTGATAATCTTTCATAAAATGTTGAGGGAATCTCTGATATTATCTGGTATTCTTTGAGAAAGTCTGGAGTAATACCATCAGATTCATAAAGTCTTATGAGATCATCTACTGATAGTTTTTTGTTCTGTGCCTTGATTGCAGATGCCATGTTTTTCATTCTGACTCTAGACTCGTTATAGCGATTTTTCTCAACCTCGATTATTGTTTTTACATCATTGCGTGTTTGTTCAAGTTCTGGATATGTAGACTTGAGATAATCTATGTGAAGGTCAATGAGGTCATTGAGATCAAAATTCCAGCCAAATCTGTCAATGGTTGCAAGTGTCCTTCTGAGTATCATCCTCAAGTTGTATCCTCCTCCTACATTGCTTGGTAGTGCACCATCAGAAATTGCAAATACAAGTGTCCTCAAATGATCTGCTATCATGTAGACTCCCTCTAGTGGAGAAATTATTTTGTCCTGTTTTGTCTCATCCAAACCTGCAATTTTTGCTGCAGTCTTTCTAACTATTGAAATGTCATCTGATTCTGAGAGAGCTCTTGCTATTGCCATGAAATACTTGGAAATTATATTTGAATCTGTATCGATTCCTATTTTGTTTATCATGTATTTTGTTATGGGTCCAAAACAACAATCATACGCGGTAGGAGTTCCCATTGTTATCCATGCAAATCTCTCAAGACCTGCACCCATGTCGATAATCTTTTGATCTAATGTAGAATAGTTGGCTAGATCTCCCTGAAATTCAGTAAATACTGCATTACCAAGCTCTAGACCTCTGACAAAATATTCTAGTGATGAACCAAAAGAGCCTCCTCCTGCCCAGACATCCTCGACAAATACAATCTCTTTTTTATTAATTCCAAATCTGTCGGTGAGAAGTTTGAAATCAAGGTCTACGCATCTATCCTTCCAGTATCCTTGTGAGTTTGGTATACTGTGTTGTCCTATCATGCAAAAACTAGAAAAATGCCTTCCAGTAACTCCCACATTTTCAATATCTTTGAATCTAAGACAAGTCTGAGGAACAATCAATGGATTTGCAGGAAACTCAAAGACTACTTTGGAACCCATCACTCTTTGAAAGTCTACAATGGATGCAATTGTAAAATATAGATCATCACGCCATCTGCAAACTACGGGATATCGTCCAACTGATTTGTGGTTGTTTTGTACAAAGAATGATTCTACTTCTTTCCATGCTTGGGTGTAATCAAATCTCTTGTTTGTAGGTGGGTCTCCAATGAATGAATAGCTGTTCTCTATGTGATCAGGGCACAGGCTGAGTCCATCATCCAAGGTCCAGAAAAACCTGTGGCACTTGGTGCATGATTTTCTTCTAAATCCCTCACTTTCAAACAATGCAACCTTGTAGTATCTATCCGGATCCGTGGAAAACTTTGAAAGGATCTGGTCCTTGTCCATTTCACAATTTTTTCTTCTGACCGATATTAAGCATTCTGAAGCAACACATTAAATATGATTTATTAGGAAAGTTTCTCATGTTCACAAAAAAGGGCTGGAAAGAAGGAGATTATGTCTTTGCATCAAAGCCCAATGGTGACCATAAGGACATCGTTGTAGGAATTGTAACTGGAGTAGAAAATTCCAATATTGGAGTTAATGGAATGATAATAAATCCAGTAGGCCTTAAGAACAAAGTTTCTCAGGGAAAAGCTGGACCTCAATCACTTGAACTTTTGAAAAACCCAAATCCCAAAGAATGCATATTTGCTTTAATCTATAGAGTAGAACACAATAATTTCACTGGAGTGTTTGATGTGACTAGTGACCCTGTTGAAAAAATCCACAAGAATATTCACAATATTATTTCTGGCTGGGTTCGAGAATCAATACCTGAATTGATAAACAATGTACTTTCTTTGCCTAATGGTCCAGAAAAAGAACAAGCAAAGCGAGTCTTAAAACAAAGAATGGATACACTTTACGACAAAGACTTGAAGAAATACATGTATTCTATATGTCGAGGTCTTAAGATCTTAAACTAGAGAAATCGATTTCGATTTATTTTTTCCAAGTCTCCATAGTTTTATATTATGCCTCTTGCAAAATTTGTTTACAATGGAATACGTATACGCTGCGTTGCTTTTGCACAAACAAAAGAAGGAAATCAACGAAGCAAATGTTGCTAATGTTGTAAAGGCTTCAGGTGCTGAAGTAAATGAAGCACAAGTAAAGGCACTTGTTGCTGCTCTAGCCGATGTAAATATTGAGGACGCAATAAAGGCTGCCCCAGTAGCAGTTGCTGCACCAGCAGCAGCACCATCAGGTGGAGGCGCATCAGAAGGAAAGAAAGAGGCTGATCTACCATCTGCAAAGACCGAAGAACAAGCAATGGAAGGTCTTTCTGCACTATTCGGTTAAAACTGTAATCTATCCCTTTTTTGTAATCTCTTAAACATTATTTACCTTAGTCTTGGTTACTTTGTTATTTGACTGAGTTATCGTCTCCGATTCAAACTATCGTACTAATACTTGATTTGTTTGGGACTATGGCCTTTGCAGTCACTGGGGCATTCAAGGCAATTGAACACAAGGCAGACATTGTAGGAATTATTATCCTTGCAACAATCACTGGTGTTGCTGGGGGAACAATACGGGATATTATCCTTGGACATTTTCCTCCTCACTCTATATCTGATCCGAACTATGTAATAATTACAACAGCAACAGGAATTACTATCTTCTTTCTTTATCCTAAAATGCAAAAACACTGGAATCTGTTTTTAAAATTTGATGCTATTGGACTGGGTGTTTTTACTGCAATTGGTGCAACGTTAGCCTATCAATTGTTTGGAATGAATTTTTTAGCAATGGAAATGGCTGGGATGGTAACAGCTGTTGGGGGAGGAATCTTGAGAGACATGTTTGTAAATGAAATACCTATGGTCTTTGTAAAAGAATTGTATGCATCAGCAAGTTTTCTAGGTGTTGTTGTTTTTTACATTCTTCTAGCTGCCAATCTCCAAATTGAGATAGTAACCGTTGGTTCGATATTGGTTACAACCATACTACGATTAGTTGCCATGAAATACAACTGGAATCTGCCAAAGGTACGTTAAGAATTGTATATCTGATTTATTGTGGTGTGTAACCCTTTAGTTTACCTGCTAACGCTTTTGCTTGTCCGCTTGCTCTCTGTATTGTTGCATCCTTTGTGTCATCAGTAAGGAAACCTGCTGCTATTGCAAGTGATCTTGCTTGCTGAGCTGCCTTGCCAAGTATAATGTTGACGTTTTCTTTGGTTACATATCCTATCTCTATAGATAGTGACAATGCTTCCTGGTGTGCCTGGGCAAATGCAGTTCTGTATGCTTCTACATCAACTGTTAATTCTTCTTGATTGTAAACTATCTTGTCCTCCAAAGCGGAGTTTAGTACGATTCCTGCCTCTACTGCCTTGACATCTAGTTTGCTTAGTAATGTGGCCAACTTGCTAGATATTACATCGCCTTTCTTTGCTGCCACTGAATCCTTTGTAATCCAAACTGTTCCTTGATCGATCTTGGTTGATACACCTGCTTCTTTAAAGTCTGTAAGAATTGGTCCTGGAGTAATTCCGGTATTGCCTGCCTTTATGACTACATCTATGCTTGCCTTGTCTCCACCTCTTGCTGCCATCATTATCTTGTTTTTGCCAAGTAAGATGTTCAGCTTGATTGGACTCATGTTTGTAAACATCAATACACACTGTCCTACTAGCTTTTCAGCAAGTTTTTCAATTCCAGGAATCTTTAGTGTTGAAAGTGATTTTTGTGCAACCTTATCTTTGACACTGACAATTTCTACTTCGCCTTTGAATTTTTTTCTTAATGGTAATAATTGTGAAGATCTTACTTTTTCCATTCTGACTAGAGCTACCACTTTGTACTTGCTTGGTAACTCTTGTAGCTGTTGATACATCTGAGCTTTCTTTTGAGGATATTTGGTTCTATTTTGATGCATACTACTTTGTTCCTGGTTGTGCTGGTTTGATTATTTTTCCCATGCTTGTCTTGATCATTATTTTCTTGATGTTCTTGTCTCCGCTTGGTAATTTCTTTTCTATTGTACCAATCACTGCATGAGCATTTGCTGCCAAGTCTTCATCAGACATTGTTTCATCGCCTATCTTGCAAGCTAGGGAAAGAGAATTTTTCAGTCTTACTCTAATTGATGATCTAAATCTTTCCAATATTGATTCAATTGGAGCGTTAAATGGGAGTGGTGTTGGCATTTTTCCTCTTGGACCCATAAACTGACCCAAGGTCTTACCTACATTTGCCATTACTGCAGTATCTGCAAGGAAAAAGTCATAACCGTTGATTAATTTGCGAGACTCTCTTTTGTTAGAACCCATCTGTGTTACTTGTGTAGTGTCTACAACCAAGTCTGCATTTGCACCCTTTGCCTTTATGCCAAGATCTCCTGATGCGATTACACATATTGAAGATGACTTGTTCATCTTTTTTGGTAACTGGACTGTTTCGTTTATTGCAAATCCCTTCTTTACATCGATATCTCTGAAAACCATGATTAGCTCTACTGCTTGTTTGAATTTCCTCTCCTTTGTGCTCTTTTTAGCATCAGTTATCATTTGAGCTATCTGGGATTCACTAGTAATCATTACGAAAGGTTTCCAATTTGCCTATTTAAAATCCTTTAGCGACAAAATCGTTCGAGAATTGTATGATCGTAAAAATTTCATGTGATAAGAATAGTCATGAAATAAGAATACTTTTGGAAAAGTAACTTACATTTATTAAATAGTAACAAAAACAAGTCGCAAAGTTGCACAAATTCGACGAATTAGACATGAAAATAATTACTGAACTTAGCAGAGATGGTAACACATCTGTACCTAATCTATCCAAAAAACTTGGTGTCAACACTTCGGTTCTTTATAGTAGAGTAAAACGACTTGTCAAGAAAAAATTAATAAAAAAATTTACCATTGTAGTTGACGAGTCCTTGATAGGCATCGGAGTACGGGCTACCATGGGTATCAACAGAGATCCAAAACTAAAGGATCAAATTCATAAAGCACTGCTAAAAACTCCTGAGATAGTTGCAATATCTGAGGTAACTGGAAGGTTTGATATCTTGTTGACTCTGAGAGCACAGAATCTTGAGGAGTTACACACTGTAGCTATAGAGAAGATAGGGAAGATTGAGGGAATACAAAACACGGAAACTTTTGTTGAATTGCAGAAAACCGATAAAGATCCAGTTTATACAGTAACTGGATAATTTACTTGAATTTGTCGTCCCACTTGCCTGATTCTAGATCAGCGGTTGCTTCTTTTGGATTCTTGCCATCTATTTTGACTCCGAGTGCAAGACATGTTCCGATTATTTCTTTTGAAGCGGCTCTAACATTGAGTGCGTAAGAAGAATCAATTTTCAGTTTTGCAACCTTGACAACAGAATCTGGTGATATATCTCCAACCCAGGTGGCGCCTGAAGTTCCTGATCCCTTTTGAATGCCAGCCTCTTTTAGAATCAAGGCAGCAGCAGAAGGAATTCCAACTTCTACAGTCCACTTCTTTGTGCTCTTGTCTACATTTACTGTGACAGGCACTTTCATTCCTTCAAAATCTTTAGTCTTTTCATTTATGGCAGTAACTATCTGTAAGATGTTTACACCGAGTGGTCCCAATGTTGGACCCAAAGGAGGACCTGCACTAGCTTGACCTCCTGTTACAAGTGCAGAAACAGTTTGCATATCTGCCATATTTTTTCTTCCCTCTGAACTGTAAATTTAATCCTTGCTAATGAGTTGATGGTTTGAGATAGTTTGCATCAACAGTAACTGGCAATTGGTATGGTGCATCAAGTAGAATTACTGTAGCTTCTTCTTTGTCATGATCTACTCTTGTGACTGTAGCCTTCATGCCCTTGAACGGACCACCGATAATCTCTACTACTTGATCCACAACAAGTTCTGAAACTGTGGATTTCTTTACCAGATAGCCCTCAATATCCTTGAATGTTAATTCTCCTCTTAGTTGACCTCTGATGTGTCTGATTCCTTGCAATGCATCAAATGCTGCATTTGCGTCTATTGCCTCTACAACAACATAGCCTTTGAGATTTTCTAGCAGGAGAACTGATTGTATGTTAAGTTTTTTTAGTTTAATTCGATTCTCTAATAATCCCATGACAACCTTTTCTTGACCTCCCGTGGTCCTGACTGCAAAAAAGTGTGATTTGGTTTCTTGTGTCATTTTATCTATGTCCTAAATTAATAACAGCAAATGTAAACTGAATGATGAATCCAATGGCTCCAAGTGTGGCCATTCCTAAAACTACAAGTCTCAAATGTTCCATGTAGTCCTCTTTATCTGACTTTTTGGCAAGTTTCATAGTATTGACCATGTCCTTGAGCATCTGTTTTGGATTTACCTTTACCATTGGAGGGCTTTGCCCAAAGTGTCCTTATAATTCTTATTTTGGACATGGATTGTTGCATTTTAGTCGTACTGTGATACTAAAGAGATGTTTTCATATTTTTGGCTCGGGCAAGTCTTGAGTATTTTTCAAATATTCTACTCTAGTGGATGAAATACTAGAAGACACTCTTCCTTGCCAAAATCAAATGTTATGGTAACCTTGGTAGTTATTTTTTTGATACTTGTTCGATTAAAATCTGTCACATCTCTTGGATTGAGAGATAACCACTCTTCAATGAGATCTTCTCTGCTTCGTACTTCTAGTATCTCAAGTGACTCTGTGGATTTTGGTGACGTCTTACGTAATTGGTCTTTGCATGCCACTTTCATTCACTTTCATCATTTGCTTTCTTTCTGCCAAAATTTTCATACTCTGCTGATCTCTCAAATGCTTCTTTTATCGGAATCAGAGTATTGACAATACTTTCTCTTTGTTTTTCTACCATTTCTTTGATCTCTTCATACTCTGCTTTTCTTGGTAGTTTCTCTATTGCATGGAACAAGACATTAACCTCCTTTAGTAGATTGACTGAAACTAGGTATGATCTGCCAAGGTAATAATTTAGTACACGTAATGAATTGTATATCATTTTCATATCTTCATCTGTTGTAATGTTATCAAGATCTTCAAACGCCTTACTGTATCTCTCTAATATCTCTGTAACACGAGATAAATTTTCTTTATATTCTATGGAATGGGACATTTTTTATTTCTCTTTTAAATCATTTTTGACTTTCTTGGGGTCTTCATCTTCTAACCATGTCTTTAATGCAATCTCTACTAATTGTGATAAATCAAGTTCTCTGTCTATGGCATCTTTTTTTGCTTCCTTCCAGACTGATGGATCTATCTTGATTGACGTTGTATCTCGCTTTACATTTGGATCTAGCTTTACTCTCATGTGATTATAATACTACTGGTATTATTTAAATTTTAAAGTATATATTTAGAAGTCAAATTTAAATGATACATCTAGTCTCCGAAACTGAAATCAAATACTGTAATGTTGTAGTCTAGGTTTTCGTTTAAAATAATAATCTAGTAGTTTGTCTATTTCTTATGGAACTGCTGGTTGCATACGAATCTGATCCTGCGGGATCTAACATGGCAACATTTCTTTCAACGCAAATGAAAAAAGGAGATGATGGAGTTTTTCATGGGAATAATTTTGATCTTGTAATGATACCATCTCCTGCCATATCTGCTGATTGGCTTGAGGAAAAATATCATTATGATGGATACGTATTCCTGTCAAAGCATGCCTCTGAAAGTGGAGCTCTTGCATTGACATGTCACAGTACTGGAAACTTTGGTGATGCCTTGTTTGGAGGGTTTGCAAGACAAGTGGCAATACCATACCCACACAGACAAAAATCCTACATGAAACGGTTGTGGGAAGAAAGGAATCTCTTTTCAAAGTTTGACATTACAATAGAAGCAACTCATCATGGGCCAACCGCATTGAGCAAGCCCACACTGTTCATTGAAATAGGGACAACTGAGAAAGAGTGGACCGATAAAAAATTATGTAAAAATGTGGCGCAAATTGTCTTAAAAGAAATGTCCGAGATACCATGCAAACATGATGTTGCCATATGTTTTGGAGGCACACATTATCCTGATAAATTCAATAAAGAACTGCTTGAAGGCGATTTTGCATTAGGTACTGTTGTTCCAAAACATGGCCTTGATAATGTAGATCTAGAACTTTTTACTCATATATTGGAACGAAACCATGAAGCCAAATTTGCTCTAGTAGATTGGAGCGGATTGGGAAAGAACAAACAAAAAATAGTTGAGATGATTAATACGAGTGGTCTAGAGATGGTAAAGATTTGAAACTAGAACATAAAGTGTACAAAGAACTCTTGAAAGTTCCAAAAGGTAAAGTGACAACATATGGTGAACTTGCAAAGGCTGTAGGTATAAAAAATGGACAACGTGCTATAGGGCGAATCATGAACAAGAATCCCTTTCCTGTTATTGTTCCATGTCATCGAGTGATACTCTCAAGTGGCAAAATTGGGGGCTATGCATGGGGGGAGAAAATAAAAACTAATATGCTTTCACAAGAAGGCGTAAAAATCAAGCAAGGAAAAATCCTTGACAAAAATACAATCTATAGATTTTAAGTTTTACTTTTTGGAACGAACTTCTTCTATCAAGCTTCTAAGATGAGCCAAGTTTCTTACTTGGTTTCCACCGACTTGCTTGTATAATTTCCAATAACTTTCATTTGGTATTTCTTTTCTTGATTTTGATACTTTGAGCTGATGTCTCATGGCTCTTATTCTCTTGACATACACTTCCTTCTTTCCTACTCTGGAACCTTTTCTTCCCTTTTTGGAACCTTGTTTAGTTCCACGTTTGCGTTTTTGAGATTTCTTAAAGTGTGCTCTTCCTTTTGAAGTTCCTACTACTGGTTTTACTTGGATTGTGCCTGCAGTTATCAAACTTCGAATGTTATCACGAGTGATTGCGTCTGTAATGTCATCTAAGTATTCTGGATCAAATCTGACTCTGCCCATGCCGACTCCAAGAATTCTGGAGACTAGCTGTCTTTTGGACTTAAGATTTACTACCACTAGCTGACACCCTTGCGTTGAATACCTTGAAGTTCTTCTCTAATGCCTTGGTAATTATTTCGGATCTCTTTTTCTTTCCTACTCCATGACCAAATCTAACACCGTCTTTTTTTGGATCAAGTTTTTCCAAGTCTTTTAAATTGTAAACTAGATTATCTGTAAACCCTGATGGATGTAATCCTCTTGCGATCTTTGGTCCGCCATATCCTACTCGGACTAGGGCTGGCCATCCTTTCTTTTGCTTTCTTTGATGATTGTCCATACCTTTTGGCTTTCTCCAAGTCTCTGCAAGTTTTGCATATCTCCAGCTCTCTTGCCTAACAAAGTCTGGCCTATGTTCCGCCACTTTCTTTCTAAGTTCAAGAGCTTCTTTATTGATCGGCATGTACACGACTCTGACTAAATTTTACAATAAATACGTTTCTTGTTTAGTGGCTTTTGATCCGAAGAGATAATAAGGAATTTTATAAGAACTCGTCTTACCAGATGATAGAGGATTTGGAACCTACAATCACTCGTCACGTTGTATCTCAATTGGAACAAATGGGAATAAAACCTGCAAAGATACAGAGAAACCTACAGGTCAAAGATCTCATTGATCTAATCGAAGAAAGAAACGAAGGCATCCTCACGGCAAGTGGGGCAATGGCCGTAAAAACTGGGAAATATACTGGAAGATCCCCCGATGATCGTTTTATAGTAGATGATGAACAAACCCACGGTACCGTTGACTGGGGTAAGATCAATCACCCGTTCCCAGAAGACAAGTTTGACAAGATATTTGCAAAGATGACAAGTCATATGACAGGCAAGGAAATCTTCATCTTTGATGGATTTGTAGGCGCAGACACTGAACACAGATTGCCAATTAGAATCATAACTGATCATCCATGGCAGAGTCTCTTTGTAAGACAATTATTCATAAGACCAACTGTATCGGAATTAGAATCACATAAACCAGAATATACTGTTATTGCACTAAATGATTTCAAAGCAGTACCAGAAGTTGATGGCACCAGAACTGATGCATTCATTCTTCTAAATTATACAAAGAAAGTTGTCTTGATTGGAGCAACTTCGTATGCTGGAGAAATAAAAAAAGCAATGTTCTCTGTAATGAATTACAACTTACCATCACGCGGTGTCTTTCCAATGCACTGCTCTGCTAATATTGGAAAAAGCGGAGACACGGCTTTATTCTTTGGTCTCTCAGGTACCGGCAAGACAACACTATCTGCTGACTCGAATCGTAAGTTGATAGGCGATGATGAACACGGTTGGTCTGATAGAGGCATATTTAATTTTGAAGGTGGATGTTATGCAAAATGCATCAATCTAAACAAAGATGCAGAACCACAAATCTGGGATGCAATAAGATCTGGTGCTGTACTAGAAAATGTTGTAATTGACAAGACAACGATGATGCCAGACTTCAACGATGGCAGCCTTACAGAAAATACTAGAGCAGCTTATCCTCTTGATTTTATTCCAGGTTCTGTAATTCCAAGTCTTGGAGGGAATCCTCAAGTCATAATATTTTTGACAGCAGATGCATTTGGTGTGCTGCCTCCAATAGCCAAGCTCACAAAAGAAGCTGCAATGTATCACTTTATGTCTGGATATACAAGCAAGCTTGCAGGCACTGAACGAGGTATAACTGAACCTAGGGCAACATTTTCAGAATGCTTTGGGGCTCCTTTCATGTCAAGACATGCATCAGTTTATGCAAAATTGTTGGGAGAAAAGATTACAAAACACAAGACTACCGTATATCTGATAAATACTGGCTGGTCAGGTGGGCCATATGGAATTGGAAAGAGGATGAATATTCACTATACCAGAAGCATGGTAACAGCTGCACTTTCAGGAGAATTAGACAAGGTGCAGTATAGAAAGGATGCAGTCTTTAATTTGGATATTCCAGTTACATGTCCTAATGTTCCTTCTGAGGTGTTAAACCCAAGAAATACTTGGTCTGACAAAGACGGTTATGACTCGTCTGCAAAAAAACTGGCTCAAATGTTTGTTGAGAACTTTAAAAAGTTTGGAAACGTTGCTGCCGAAATAAAAGATGCTGGACCGCACAACTGAGTCTATCTACGTTTCACTAGAGATACTATACATGCAATAACTACAATAACTATAATGGAAAAAATAATTATTGTTTGTTTTATTGGAATCCGCAAAATTTCTTCAATGTCTGGATACTTTTCTGTGACATGGTCTATCGATAACGTCTTGTATGCATGGTCCGTTTGGTTTTCAACCTTGATGTCAGCCTCAATCCAATATTCTCCTGCACTGTTAATTGAAATTGTCTTGGAATCTTGTGGAGTGATTCCAACTGTTTTGGTATCATGTGAGCCGGCTTTCATTAAAGAAATTTTTGCATATGACCACTTGTCGGGATAATTTATTGAAAAACTAATTTGGTTATTGTTTTGGCTTGCCTCTAATGTCCCCTTGGTTACATGAATCAAAACAGGGATTCGGTATACTGTTTTTGAATCATCGATTGTTATGAATCCGTCATAATCGCCTTGGTTTTTTGCGTTATCTGTAATTTGTGCAGATAACGTATTGTTACTTGAGGTGTGATTGAAATCAAAGTTTGGGTTGCTAGATTCAAACTGGACTTTTAGATTTGGAATTGTGGCATTGTCTAGTGAGTGCAGGTCTAGTACTTCGGTATCATTAGGGTCTTGATATGATAAATTAAAGACCAGACTATGAGGAGAAATGACTAGATCTGCAGAACTTGCTCTTGTGACATTTAGTCTTCCACTTCCTGCTATATTGATTGAAAATGTCTTACCATAAGCGTCTGTGACAGGGTCAGTTGTGGTATCTATTAGGGATATTACAGATGACGGGTCCAAGTTTGGATGCTCTTGTAATAACAATGCGATTGCTCCTGTGACATGCGGTGTCGCTATGCTTGTTCCACTAGTCAGATTGTACTTTCCACCAAGTGCTGTGGTGTTAACATAAACTCCTGGGGCAACAAGATCTGGTTTTACATAAAATGGCGACACCGGACCACGTGAACTAAACGGTGCGACAAAGTCTGGGTGATAAAATATGTTCAGACTTGCCAAAGAATTATTTTTTGACATTGATTTTAATTCAAGACCGTCGTTTCCTGATATTGAAATTACTGGAATCCGCGGTTGGTAATTTGTTGAATTGGGTCCTCTTAGTTCACCAAAGAAAGTTCCACTTTGATTGTTGTATACTATCAAACCTATTGCTCCGCGGTCTGCAGCATTTTTTTCTTTTTCAGAAAAAAATACCTTCTCGCCTTTTGTATCACTGCCGCGCTGTTCTAGTAATATGGAATCCTTGACATCTATGCCTTGAAGATCTTTAACTCTGCCATATCCACCATAAACTATTTTGCCTATGATTGGACTTTTCAAAACATCTGTGCCAAGCATTGGTATTACATTGTACTGCTTGTTTCCAACCTCTAATGTAGACACAAGACTTGATGTTATGTTGTTGTAAGATGCTCCAACTGTTATCACGTTAAAATCTCTGCCTGGACTTCCAATTGTCATGTCATCAGGTCCATTATTTCCTGCAGCTGTAACTATGACAATTCCTTTTCTTACTGCCTCATCAACAGCATTTTCCAATTCGTCATTAGTTCTATTTACTCCAAGGCTGATGTTTACTATATTCATCTTGTCTTCTATTGCGCGAGAGATGGCTTGGATGATGTATTCAGATGAGACTGCTTCTCCAGAGGATGAGACCTTGTATGAGAACAATTGGGATCTTGGAGCCATGCCGGAAAAACTTCCATTGGCACCAATTATTCCTGCAACTTCGGTACCATGACCATTTACGTCAATTGGTCTCTTGTCAGTATTGACATAATCGTATCCTCCTGCGATTCTTCCTGATTTGCCGTAACCGTGTAAATCTTGATGATCAAAGTCGACTCCTGTATCTATTATTCCAATTTTTATTCCCTGACCGTCCAAGCCATTTTGTTTTGGCAGTTGGGCACCAACTAATTTCAGACTACTTGAAAGTGTGTTCTGTTCTTCATTAGAACTTGCAATAAAGCATGTAATACACAAAACAAAAACAAGAGAGAAAACTAGGAACTTCTCTACCACGTCGTATCTGAATGAGGACTAAATAAAATGCATTTGCAACCAAAGCCATAAATTGAAAGAAAGACCATAAGCATTATGGCAAAATATGAACTTCCAAAAGTACCATACTCGTATGATTCCTTGGAGCCACATATCGATGCCAAAACAATGGAAATTCATCACACAAAACATCACCAAGCATATACTGATGGCTTGAACAATGCGTTGGCAAATCTTAGTGCAGATCTACAAAACATGGAACTGCCCAAGTTGCTAGCAGACTTGAGTAAAGTGCCAGAAAATGTTCGTGGTGCGGTGAATTTTCATGGAGGCGGTTACGAAAACCATGCCTTGTTTTGGAATAGTATGAAAGCAAGCGGTGGCGGAAAACCAGGCGGTAGCCTAGAAGGAGCTATCAATTCTGTGTTTGGAACCTTTGACAGCTTTAAAGAAAAATTTGTCAAAGATACCATCGCTATACAAGGAAGTGGATGGGGTTGGTTAACTTACAATCCTCAAACAAAGAAAGTCGAATTTACTACAATGCCAAATCAGACAAGTCCGCGTACCAAAGGTCTTATCCCGTTAATGGGATTGGATGTTTGGGAACACGCCTATTATTTGAAATATCAAAATCGACGTGCAGACTATGTCAATGCATGGTGGAATGTAATAAACTGGGACGAAATAGATGCACGACTCTCAAAGGTAAAGGCATAATTCCTTTCTTCTTTTTGTTTTATTTTCACGCTTTCAGAATGAATTTATAGTCAGTAAGAGAATTTTTGGCAAATGAGTGAAGAACAGGCCCAAGCACTGATGCAACAGATGCAAGCTCTAGAATCTTACCTAAATGATCTTGTACAGAGGGAAGAAACCGTGATGAGACTTTTGCAAGAGGCATCCAATGCAGTAGAATCTATGAAAGGGATGACAGGTAATGTTGACTATGAAACACTTGTACCAGTTGGCTTGGGAGTATACGTCAAGGCAAAAATCAATCCTGAACAGAAAATGATTGTAAATATTGGTGCAGGCGCATCTGTGGAACAAGACAAAAATTCTACAATAAACTATATGGAATCTAGAATTAAAGAACTTGAACTGGTGCTGCAACAATTGTCATCACAACGATATGAAGTATCTGCCAAGCTTGAGCAGGGGCAACATGAAATGAACAAACTTATACAATCAAATCAGAATCACATGCAGTAAGGCAGTATAACATGTTTGAAAAATTACGAAATGCATTTTCTTTAGCGGCTAAAAGTTTTGGAGAAAAGGAATTAAAGGAAAAAGATAACGATGAGGTTTTATTTGAACTTGAGATTGCACTACTGGAATCAGACGTTGCTACCGAAGTCATTGACGCACTAAAAGATAATTTGAAGAACCAATTGATTGGCTCTACTGTAAACAAAGACAAGATTGCTGAAACTGTAAAGCAAGAACTACGAAAAAGCATCTCAATTATGTTTGATAATGCAGGAAAGGTAGACATCCTATCTAACATACAAAAAAAGAAGGAAACAGGAGAACCTTACATCATTTCATTTATGGGTATCAATGGAACGGGAAAGACTACAACAATAGCAAAGGTTGCAAACCTTTTGCGAGAAAACAAGTATTCTGTTGTAATTGCTGCTGCTGATACCTATAGGGCGGGTGCCATAGAGCAGATAAGTGAACATGGAAAACGACTCAACGTCAAAGTCATCGCTCAAAACTATGGATCTGATCCTGCTGCAGTATCACGTGATGCAGTTCTTTATGCTAAATCACACAAGATGGATTGTATACTAATTGATACTGCTGGCAGAATGCAAACTAGTAAAAACTTGATGGACCAAATATCAAAGATTAACAAAGTGGTAAACCCTGATCTAAAATTATTTGTAGGAGATTCGTTAGCAGGAAACGATACTGTGAGTCAAGCACGCGAATTTCATAATTATACAAAATTTGATGGTGCAATACTTACAAAAAGTGATGCGGATGCACGCGGTGGAGCTGCTATATCCATAGTTAAAGTAACTTCCAGTCCAATTCTCTACTTGGGAGTTGGACAAGAATACGGAGACTTGAAATCTTTTGATAAAGATGTATTCCTGGAAACTCTCTTTGGTCCAGAAGAAGTTGTTGAAGAGATCAAAAAGAAAGTGATGGAATCAAAGCCTGAACTAAAACCAGAACCTAAAGTTGAACTAAAACCAGAACCTAAAGTTGAACTAAAACCAGAACCTAAAGTTGAACTAAAACCAGAACCTAAAGTTGAACTAAAACCAGAACCTAAAGTTGAACTA